>JAOZTW010000912.1 GCA_029938985.1 Bacteroidales bacterium
ATTACAACAGCGTTCCAATTTTCATAATTCATTATATTTCTTCTAATTTTAAAAGCTCTTTGGCTGATATAATTATTATTAATTTTTTCGTAAATTTGTTATTAAACTTTTCACTATATTGGTTAAGTTGTAAAATTGCGTTTTTTGTTGCATTCTCTATTGCTGTTTTCTTTTTTGTTTTACTGTTTATTTCTTTCGTTTTAAGATATTTAAGTTCTATAAAATAAAAATATTTTGCTTGTTCTTCGTAGTCTTCTACTACGGGTTTTATAAAAATATCTATAAATCCTTTGTTACTTTCAGTTTCGCTATTGGTAGTAAAAAAAGGAGAAAGATTAAAATATGCCAACAAAAATGCTTTTGTACCTACTTCTTTTAACGTAAAATCTCGCACAGATACGGCTTCATAAAATCGTATTAAAATATAGTTAAGTGCTGGTTGCCAAATACCGTTTACTGCCATTTCATAAAATTGTTCTAAAAGTTCGTGATTGTGTATTTCTAATTTATGAGTCTGATTTACAGCTTTTCTCACATAGTCCCACATTATTTTTTCTATAAGTTTGTTTGGTATTCTAAATGTTACATAATTAGAATATCGTATTTTTTTTATTGTTAAAAAACCAAGATAATAAAACAAGCTAATAAAGCTATTGTGTTGTATAAGGTCTTTTACTTGAAATGTTTTTACAAGTTCGGCAGTTGTTTGTTTTGTTGTTAAAATTTGACTTATTAAATTAAAATTTCCATTTAATTGGTTGTTTTTAACAATCATTAATTTTATTTTTCCGTAGTCGGTTCTTATATTTTCGTCTATTATATCAATCGGGATTTCTTTGCGAGCAATATATTGGTTTACAAAATATAAAACCATATCAGAATTAATAATTGTTTCGGTAGCTTTTTCGCTAAATTTATAACTGTTATAATTATCTTTTATTATTTGTAGGCTTTTATTTCGGTCTTCTTTTTTTATAATATTATTTTGAACATAATAATCTATTAAATCTTCGGTTTCTTTTTGAGTAAATCCGGCAAGAGCGTTTAACTCGGGGAAGAGCGAAATATTATCACCGATATTAAATCCGCTTGAAACATCTGCCATAACGAGTGGCGATACGCCCGTAATAAAAAGTCGTTCTATTCTGTTGGACAGCGTGCCTTCTTTTATTACTGCGAAAAAATTGCGTAAAAAACCTGCTCCGTGTGTAAGTTTTTCGTATTTTTCTTTACCATGCTCGGTTAAAGTAATGTTGCCAAAATTATCGTATTCGTCTATCATTAAATAGAAACATTTTTTCTTTAAGTTGAGTTTTTTTATTAGCACAGTGAGCATGGTTGTTGCATCTTGAATATTTAATATTTCTTCAATTTCAGTATCATTAAAGTTTATATGCTGTTGGTTTAGTTTTAAAAAAATTTCTATATCTCCTTTTATATTATAATAAAAAGATAATTTTGTATTTTCTATTGTTCCATAACTTTGAACACCGCCAAAAGAAAAGAACAAAACGGGATATGTATTTTGTAGTCCAGTAGGGTTTTTCCCAATATAAGTATGTGCAAAAAGTTCGTTAAATTGGTCTTTTCTATTAATGTCGTAGTAATGGTGCAGTGTTGAAATAAACAAAGATTTTCCAAATCTTCGTGGTCGCATAAAAAATAAGAATCTTGAACCGTAGTCCTCTATTTTTTCTATAAAATGTGTTTTATCAACATAATAGAAATTATTTGTTGCCACGCTTTCGTAGTTGCTTTGTCCATAAGGAATACGTTTGTATTTATTTTTTTGCATAGTTTATTTTTTT
>JAOZTW010000307.1 GCA_029938985.1 Bacteroidales bacterium
TTATGTTGAAATTAGTAATACGGTTGATTTACAAATAACAGATAATATAACTATTGATGTTTGGGTAAATCCAAGTTTTTCATCTGGACAATATTTTGCAATAGCTTCAAAAATAAATGGTGCATACTCAGCTGGTTATTCGCTTTATTATGATAACAACAATGAAAGAATATATTTTGATTTATATCCAGTAGGTTCAATGTTTGTAAATTACACTTTGCCAACCAACAAATATACCAAAATAACAGCAACTTATGATGGTTCTTATTCTAAAATTTATATTAATGGAGAATTTTGGGTTGAATTTGCGTTAACGGGAGCAATAGGTACATCAACCGATCCTGTGAACATTGGGGCTGAAAATGCGGATTATTATTTTGAAGGAATTATTGATGAATTAAGTATTTGGGATGTAGCTCGCACAGAAGCACAAATACAGGCAAGTGCTTATACAGAACTTGTTGGTGATGAAACAGGTTTAGTAGCTTACTACAATTTTAATAGTTCAACTGGTACAACTCTATCCGACAATTCAACAAACAGCAATGATGGAACACTAATCGACATGATTGGCGATGAATGGACAGAAAGCTACGCACTTATAGTGCCAGAGCCACAAGCTGCAACCAACATATTAAGCGATGGTTTTACTGCAAACTGGAATGTACCAATAACAGGAGCATTAGATGGTTATTATCTTAATGTTGCTACTGATAATGCTTTTACAGCAATTGTAGGAACATATACAGTAACAGGAACAACAAACTATGATGTAACAGGTTTAAATGCTGATACTGAATATTTTTACAGAGTTAATTCTTTTTTAACTTCTTTGGGAGATATTGGAACTTGGCATTATTCAAGTCCATATAGTGTAACAACTTCTTCTGCAGCTGTTATTGATTATTATGTAAGCGAAACAGGAGACGACTCTAATGATGGACTTTCAGAAGAAAACGCATGGGCTACTTTTGCAAAAGTAGAAGCAACAGCAGTATCTGGAAGCAGAATAAATATTTATGGAACTATTACAGAGCAAAATATAAGTATTTCTAAATCATTTACATTTATTGGTCAAGGAGCTGATGTAACTATTATACAAGCTGCAGAAACTCAAGGTACCGCAACAGGTGGTTTATTTACTGCTTATGTAGATGGCAACATTGAGTTTCATAATCTAAGCCTTAGATATGCAAATGGAAACGATGCCTCGGGAGCAATATATACTTATGGTGCTACTCTATTGATAGACAATTGTTATATTTACGACAACAACGAATCTTATCAAAACGCAGGTGTAAGATTTTTCGCAACAAGCGAAGCAAATTCATTAACTGTTAACAATACAGTTATTGCAAACAACACTTCGGCAAACGACCCAGGTGGTCTTTTTATTGATGCTAATTCTACTTATGGAGGATTTGATTTTGATGTAAACATTAATAATTCAACAATTTCTAATAATACAGGACTTGAATCAGGAGGTATTGGTGTAGCTTTACAAATTGTTAGTACTAATCCTATTACTTGTAATCTGAATTTATTAAATGTTACATTATCAGACAACTCTGGTACTGATACTGATGCTTTAAGTATTCATTATGGGACATCAGATGCTACTGTAAATTTAGACATGAAAAATTGTATTTTAGATAATACAAATTCAGCTTTTGATTATTCAAACACTTCTGATGCTACTGTAAATATTAGCAGAACAACTTGTTTGGTTAGTGATAACAGTGTTTCTGATGCTGGTTCGCCAGAATCAGGTTTAGATAATGTTTCTGCAATGCTCGAAACTTTGGCAGACGCATGTAACAACAGTTTGCCTGTTAATACACTACAAGAAGGTAGTCCTGCTATTGATGCTGGTACAGATGATGCTTCATCAACTACTGATCAATGTGGAAACGCAAGAGTTGGAACTCCAGATATTGGTTCTAAAGAATATAGTTCTTCTGCTGTTGCTCCTGTAATAACTTCATCTGATGCTGTTTCAATACCAGAAAATCAAACTTCTGTTATTACAGTTACTGCAACAGGCGAAAGTGAACTTACTTATAGTATTTCTGACGGTGATGACGCAAGTTTATTTAGTGTAAATTCTACTTCTGGTGTATTAACTTTTGTTGCAGCACCTGATTATGAAATACCAACTGATACAAATACTGATAATGATTATATAGTTGATATTACTGTTACTGACGCTGGTAGTTTAACTGATATGCAAACAATAACAGTTACTGTTACTGATGTTAGCGAATTTACAGACAACACTCCAGAATTTACTTCTTCGGATTTAATTGATGTTGATGAAAATCAAACTTCAGTGCTTACTATTACTGCTACTGATGCAGATACTGACGATACTCAAACTTATAGTATTTCGGCAGGCGACGACAAAGATTTATTTGTAATTGAGGCATCATCTGGAGTATTAACTTTTGTTGCAGCACCTGATTATGAAACACCAACAGATGCAAATACTGATAATGATTATAATGTAGAAATTACAGTTACCGATTTAGCAAGCTTGTATTCAACACAAGAAATAACTGTTACAGTAAACGATGTAGATGAACTTGTTGTGGTTGAAGTTGTAGAAGCAGCAGATTTAGTTTCGCCAAACAACGACAATATAAATGATTTCTGGATTGTAGGAAACATAGCAGACCTTGTGGAATACGATTTATATATATTCAATAATATTGGAGAAATTATTTACGAAACAAAAGCGTATGACAACACTTGGGACGCAACATATAACGGAAAAATAGTTTCAGACGGAACTTATTTCTATATGTTCAAAAGCGAAGACCAAGTATTTAAAGGAGTAATAACTGTTGTGAAATAACAACTCTAATGTAAAATACTTTCCAGCTTTACAATAAAGCTGGAATTGTATAAAAAATGTAACTCCAAGCTCCTGCTTGGAAAGTCAGCGAACAGGCTACTAATAAATTAATTTGTCTAATAAATTTGCGACTATTCTACGCTTCTCCAAGCTTGAGTTTGAAGTTACGTTTCTGTTATGTTCAACATATTTTTAAATAATTAAAACAATAATAATAAAACATTATAAAAATGAAAAATAAAATTTTATTAATAAGTTTGATATTAGTACTATTCAGCATTGGAAAAGTAAAATCACAATATCTAACAAATTACAATTTGTATATGCAGAATTCTTATTTATACAATCCTGCATTCACCATCGACAATGCGATGCTAAGTGCCTATCTCAATTCTCATATTCAATGGGTAGGTTTTGATGGAGCACCACGTGTAAACACTTTTGGAATTCATGGTCCAATAACAAAAACATCAGGAGTAGGTTTATCGGTTGTAAACAACACTAACGGACTGATAAGTAACTTTAATTTAAATTTAAGTTATGCCTATAGAGCCAAATTTAGTGAGACACACTATTTACAATTTGGAGCAGCAGCAGGTTTTATGAACGATAAAATGACAAGTGCAAATCAATACACCGATATAACCGACGATGTTCTTACCAGTGATGCTTATACTGGAACAAGTGTTTCGGCAGGAGCAGGGCTTGCTTATGTATTTAAAGGTTTTGAGGCACAATTTATTATGCCACAACTTTATCAACGCAACGAACTAAATTTATATTCAATAGGTATTCTTGCTTATGATTATAAAATAAATTCAAAATGGAGTGTAAAACCTTCTGTTTTAGCAAGAGGAGTGCAAACCAGTCCATTACAATTTGATGGAAATTTAATGGGAATGTGGAACGAAACTGTTTGGCTACAAGGTGGCTACCGTTCAAATAATAGTATAATTGCTGGAGCAGGTGTAAACATTAAAGGACTTGGAATAGGCTATGCTTATCAAATGAACAATAGTGTGATTTCTAATGCCGCAAGCGGAACTCACGAAGTACAATTGGTTTTTAATTTTGGTGAAAATTTACTGAAAGGAAAACCAAAATCTGCCGTAACAGGAACAGTATTTAGCTCTGCAAACAATACAGCAGTGGCTGCACAAATAGAAATTACTGACGAAAAAGGTAATGTTAAAAGATTGAGTTCAAATGAAACAACAGGAGAATTTGCCTTGAATTTAAAACCAGGCAAAACTTATACTATTGCAGTAAATGCTGATGAATATTATCCCGTAAAACAATCGTTTACGATAGACGAAGAAATGACTGAAAAAACTTTACAGTACTATTTAGTACCGTTAAAAACCGAAATAAATGGATATTTAAGTACAAAATACACTAACAAAGCAGTTCAGAAAGCAAAAATTATTGTTATGGCTAACGGTGTAAAAGTAGATGAATTGCAATCAGATAATTCAGGTAAATTTAAACTAAATTTACCATCAGATAAAAAATATACTTTTATTTCATCTGCTGAAAATCATTTAGAATCATCTGTTGAAATTAATGTAGAGAAGAAGAAAATAAAGCAAGATGTAAGTCTGAAAATTGAACCTTTAGTAAATATTAATGGAACAGTTACTGATAAAAAATCGGATAAATTGTTAGATAATTGCATAATAAACATTAAGAGAGGAAACGAATTAGTTAAACGAGTTGAGACCAATGGAAACTATGACATCTATCTTGAGAAAGGAGTAGAATATATTTTTGAATTTGAAGCTCCTGCATATTTATTGAAAAAGGAAAAAATTAACCTTAAAAAAAATAAATATCTAATAGTGAAAAATGTTAAGCTTCAAAAAATTGCCAGTAATTTAGAGTTTGGAAATATTGAGTTCAAAACAGGAACTTCCGAACTTACAGAAATTTCTTTTGCTACTCTTGATCAATTAATTGCTGTTATGAATGACAATGCTGATATTAAAATAGAAATTTCTGGTCATACCGACAATTCTGGTTCTGCACAACTTAATAAAGAAATATCGCTTGAAAGAGCAAATAGCTGTGTTACCTATCTAATAAGCAAAGGAGCCGACAGTAAGAGAGTTATAGCGGTAGGTCATGGAGAAAGCAAACCATTGGTACCAAACACTACTGATGAAAACAAAGCTAAAAACCGTAGAGTAGAATTTAAAATAATTGACTAAATTAATTTAGAATTAAGAATTTAGAATTAAGAATAAAGAATTAGTTATTGGTATTATATTTATGTTGTATAAATTTGTTTTAACAAAACATTTTTATAAATAATTGAATTTTAAGGTGTAAACCAATTCCTAATTCTTAATTCCTAATTCCTAATTTTTAATTCCTAATTTGTTTTAATATGCCTAAAAGAATAAAATAAATAACAAATATGAATTCAAATCCAAAACCATTTGATTGTAGTTATTCTCCACAGTTTGCAGAATTATTACATAAGTTAAAAATTTCACTTGCTATAAGTACCTATCAAGCAGGGAAAGTAGTTTTTTTAGTTCGGTAAACCAAGATAAGTTAATACAACTTCCTCGAACTTTTGAAAACGCTATGGGTATGGCAATGAATAAAAACAGACTTGCAGTTGCTACAAGCAACGAAGTTGTGGAGTTAAAAAACCGTCCAGAACTGGCAAAATCGTATCCTAACAAAAAAGATGTTTACGATGGAATTTTTATTCCAACAGTGAGATACAACACAAGTAATCTTGCTCTGCACGATATGGAATATGTTAACAATCAACTGATAGCAGTTAATACTGCTTTTTCTTGCTTGTCTGTAATTGACAAAGAACACAGTTTTACTCCATTTTGGCAACCACCATTTATTAGCGAACTTGCCGCCCAAGACCGCTGTCATTTAAATGGCTTGGCGGTAGAAGATAATAAAATTAAATATGTAATCGCACTTGGCAACACAAATAGCAGACAAGGCTGGCGTGATAAAAAAATGTCGGGAGGTATTTTGATGGAATATCCAACAGGTAAAATTATTCTTGATGGACTTGCTATGCCACACTCCCCCACGTATTTACAACGGAAAATTATATCTGCTCAATTCTGCCAAAGGCGAATTGATTTGTGTAAACCCCAAAAACGGAACTTATGAAGTGGTTGTAAAGCTTGGTGGCTTTGCACGAGGAATGTCGCTTTCTGGAGATTATCTTTTTATTGGTGTTTCAAAGCTAAGGCATAATTTCTATAACCTTTGACGTTTGCAAATCCTCTCTTCTAAACTCAAAATAAATACAAGCAACTTAATAAGTGGTGTTTATAATGTTAATTTAATAGTTGATGGAGAAATTGTTTCTACCAAAACTATTATTAGAAAATAAAATCTATTAATTTAGATTATAATTACTAATTTTTTTCGCTTATTTATTAATCCGATTATATAAATTATATAATCGGATTTTTTTTTGCAGATTTATATTCAAATATAAAAAATACAAACCATTATTATAAATCCGTTAGCTAATGCAAACAAACAACACCAAAACAAACGCAAGCACCAAAGGTGCGAAATCAATAGCCTTGCCTGATAGGGCAAGGTAGCATAGC
>JAOZTW010000308.1 GCA_029938985.1 Bacteroidales bacterium
TAATTAAATTATAATGAATGTTTTAACAAGACCTTGAATATCTATATGAGCCATTAAATAATAAGGCTTGGAAAGCAAGTAAATATTTTTTCTATTAAGGTTGAAACCAAAAAAAGGTTTTAAATAAAGAAAAGTGACAATCGATAAATGAAAAATACCAATATTTTGAAAGGAAAATAATAACATTATAATCAATTATTTATAATTTATTTAAAAAATATTATAAAGTAAATTTTTTTTATTAAAAAAACATATTACTTTTGTGTAAATTACATTTGTTTCAAACAGGAAACAATCAAATAAATTTTTACGTGAAATACTATTAGTGAAAAAGAAAAAATAACTAAGCAGATATATATAAACAACAATTTTTTATAGACTATTTTTGAGTTAGGCAAGGCGTAAAATATTTTCGTATTGCTTTCTGGTAATCCTTTACAACGAAGCATAATGATAGAATTGACCTTAAAAAGTAACGTTTGTATATGATTAACTACTTAAGCCCAATCTACTTGTATATTTTGTCCTTTAAGAATTTTAAGAATATCATTAAATAGCTCGCTATTTGCAGATTTGTTAAAATATTAAAAGAACAAAAAAACGGTGTATTCTTGAGTTACTTATTATTTCATTTTCACTTATTAAAATTAATTAAACAAAAAACAATATAACATGGCTGATGAAATCAAATATCCTGTTGGTAAGTTTTACTTTGAAGTAAGCTGGGAAGGAACAGACAACGCATACATTATATGTTCGGAAGTAAGTGGATTAAATTCAACAATTGAAAATATTGAATATAGAGATGGAAAAAGCGAAGCGTTTTATCCTACAAAACGCCCTGGATTACAAAAATTTGATGACGTTGTATTAACAAAAGCAATTTTTGAAAACGATCAAGATTTTAAAGCATGGCACGATATAGTTGCTACAGATAGAAAAGATTACAGAAAAACAGTTGTAATTTCGCTTGGTAATGAGGTGGGAATGATAGTTATGACATGGGAGCTTCAAAACGCATGGGTGTCAAAATGGGAAATGCCAGACATGAACTCAACCGCTAACGAAGTAGCTATAGATAAAATTACTGTTGTTTGCGAAAATATTGAAACTACAATTTTTGGTGGGTAAGTAGTGGATTAAGACTTAAGTACATAGAGTAATGTTTTTTGTGTGTAATAACCATTTTTATTATAAAAATCTTAAAATTTGCATTTCTTTAATCTATTGGTTTACAATCATGTAATTGCACCATTGTATCATTGCACCATTGAATAATTGTATCATTGTATCATTCCATATATCTTTAGTTTTGGAAAACAGATATTAATATTTTATCTATTTATTATTAGTTTTTCAATTGATTTTGAATAATCTGTTGTAATACTTATAGTATAAATACCAGATATGTAGTCAGAAACATTCAAATCAAATAAATATTTTCCAGCACTACAATGCTCGTTTTCTACAACTTCAATTTTATTACCAAGAATATCATATATAACTATCTCTATATTACTTGATTTTGGTAAGTAAAACTGCAAAGTAGAATTTCCGTTTGAAGGATTAGGAAATAAATTAGTTTCAATCATTTCTAAATTCTTAATATTTTGAATAGCATCTGCTTCAAGAAAAATATTATCAAGTTTCCAATGCGAAGAATTTTCTGAACCTGTGCCAGACGATGTATAATGAAATGCAATATAGCACGAATTACTACTTATTGAATTTAAACTAACATTATTAGAACCAGTCCATTGTTGTGAGTTTTCGGTTGCATAATTATATTCTAAATCTGTCCAAGTAAAACTTTCTGGGTTTCCCGTTCCATCATAATTTGTTGAATATTTGAGTTTTATCTCTGGGTCTGTTATGCTATTGTCGATATATTGTGTCCAAGTATCAAAAGTTAGAATTTCGTTTTCATAACTATCTAAATCAATTGATGGCGAAACAAACCAATCGTTGCAGGTAGCAGAACTTCCGTAAGCATTTATCTCTATATCAGTTGATGCAACACAAGTCCAATCTTCATCGCCTGTTACACTATATTCTGTTCAGCCGTTTGGCATACAATCTGTAAAATCAATATCAAAAATTGTTACAACAGATTGAAACTCCGAAACAACAATTGTAAATTCTTGAGTTATTGTAGTTTCATCTACTAATTTTAATACAACATTGTGATTTCCAATATGACTATTTGTAGGAGTACCAGTTAATGTTGCAGTATTTGAAGCTTCGTCTTTAGAAAATGTTAACCAACTTGGTTTTGTTGGACATGTGATTTCCTCACTGTTGGTGTTGGTAGAATATGTTATATTATAAGTATAAGTAGTATATTCGGTAGCATTGGTAATTGGACTTGATGTAAACTGAAGAGAATTGCACGAATTCCACACACACTCAATCCATTCAGGATAATCAACAAATGGATTTCTATTATTTTGTATGTCGTGTACTGCATTGTTTCTATCTATTTCTTTTTGGCTAACAGGGTCTAATTGATGCCATTCAAGTAGCATATTTATTGTCCAATCTGAAAGATTATCGCCACTAAAATTTGCTCCGCTCCAACTACTTATTACATTTTTATATCTTGCAGCTGTATAAAAATATGCACGAGCAAAATCTCCTTTAAAATCATCTATTGGTTCAAAAACAGTGCTTGAATATCCAGGATAAGAGCAACTTCCTTTTTTGCTACCATTAGTTGAAGTCCAAGTTGGGTTTGTTGTTTCTCCGTAAGGCAAACTACTTCTGCGACCGTTTACATAACCATCGGTTGGCACTACAATAAACAAATCGGCATACATAGGTTGATTTTCGTTAAACCAACTTTTTGGTACAGAGTGTTCTCTATTATAACAATCGCCCTCTTGAGTATAATTACCACATGTTTGTCCGCTGTTAAAATAAAAATAATAATTTGCATTGCCATCTCCATCCATAGAATACATGTCCCACACTTTGTTACTTCCAAAATCGTCTGTACTTTTGTAATAATAATGCAAATTATTATAACTATTTTGACTATGCCCAGATGAAATAATACTTCTAAGTGCTTCTCTAAGTGGTTCTCCCTCCAATCCTGTGGCACTATTGTAGTAATCGTTTGGTATTTGTGCAAATATTACCGTACTAATTATTGATAGTATAAAAATAAAACTTGTTTTTTTCATGCTAGTAAAATTATTTTTGATTTGTATTAAAAAACTGTTACCTTTGTTTTTAATTTCAATTAATAAAAATTATATTATGTCTGAAAAGTATAGTGGTGTAAAATTTAATGTTAATTATGTAGGAAAAAATATTCCGCAATTTAATAAAAATAAAGAATTAAAACAATGGTATAAAGTTTTTAGAAATAAAAATTTAGCTCCAGTAATAAATGGTCAGGCTGGAGGAAATTTGAGTTACAGAATAAATGAACAAGAAAAACCTTTTGTTATTACTGGTAGTCAGATTAGTTTAGATACAAATTTAGACAATACTATGCTTGTTAAGGTATTAGATTGTTATTTTGATAAAAAAATTATTGATGTAGAGGGTACAAGAAATCCTTCTTCTGAAAGTTTTTTGCATCATGCAATTTATCAAAAACGCCCAGATATTAATGCTATTTTTCATGGTCATTCAACATCAATATTGGATAATTATAAAAAAGAAAATATTATTTGCACTAAAAAAGAAGTTCCTTATGGTAGTATAAAACTTGTTAATAGTGTTCTCGAAATATTAGACAGTAAAATTAACTTCTTGATAATAAAAAATCATGGCTTTATTGCTCTTGCCACAAACATGCAAAAAGCAGGTAAATTATCAGTTGAAATACTGTTAAAATTTAGTTGAAATTCAATTGAAATACAATAGAAATTCAGTGGAAATATTATTGACACTTTTTTTATCAGTTGCCACGTGCTTTAGCACGTGGATAAAATTTATAAATAGAACAAATAGGGCTTTACCCTTTACTGTTTGAGATTTAAAAGGGCTATACCTGTGCCGAATGATGTATTAAGCTCCACGAGCTAAAGCACGTGGCAACAAATATAAAGCAAGTAGCAAATAATAAAAATGTAAATCATATATAAAACATGCCAATAAATACAACTGAATTTCCATTGAATTTCAACAGTATTTCCATTGAATTTCAACAGTATTTCCATTGAATTTCAACTGAATTTCAACTGAATTTCAATTGTCTTTCAACTGTTTTTACTTTTTATAAAAAGGAGGTCTTACAATCTTGGCTTTCAGTTTTTTCTTTCTCACTTGAATTAAAATTTCAGTGCCAGATTTACGGTAATCAAACTTAACATATCCTAAACCAATTCCTTTTTTTAGCATTGGCGACATTGTGCCAGATGTAACTTCTCCAATTTCCTCTTCGTTGTTATTTAAAATCTTATAATACTGACGAGGAATTCCTCTTTCAATCATTTCAAATGCAATTAATCTTTTCTCAATACCTTTGGCTTTAAGGTTTTCCATGTATTCACGGTCAATAAAATTATTGCCTTCTGTAAATTTTGTTATCCAACCCAAACCTGCCTCAAGCGGAGACGTTGTTTCATCAATATCGTTACCATATAGACAATATCCCATTTCCAACCGTAGCGTGTCTCTTGCCGCCAGTCCAATAGGCTTAATATCAAACTCTTTTCCTGCCTCAAAAATTGCTTCCCAAATTTTATCAGCCTCATTGTTCCACATATACAGTTCAAACCCTCCAGCTCCTGTGTATCCTGTTGCCGATATTATTACGTCTTCAATACCTGCAACCACACCATATTCAAAAGTATAGAATTTTATATCAGATAAATTTGTATCTGTTATTTTTTGTAAAACCTTTGTTGCATCTGGTCCTTGAATAGCCAATTGAGCTATATTATCAGAAGCATTTTCAATTTCTGCTCCAATTTCTTCGTTTTGTTTTTTAACCCATGCCCAGTCTTTGTCAATATTTGAAGCGTTTATTACAAGCAAATATTTTTGCTCATTAACCATATAAACAATCAAATCGTCAACAATTCCTCCTTTTCCGTTAGGAAAACATGTATATTGTGCTTTGCCTGCCAATAGCTTTGCTACATCGTTTGTTGTGATTTTTTGAACTAATTCAAATGCTTTTGCACCTTTTACCCATAGTTCGCCCATGTGAGAAACGTCAAAAACACCTACTGATTCTCGCACTTTTATATGCTCTTGATTAACACCAAAATATTCTACTGGCATTTTATATCCTACAAACTCAACGAGTCGTGCACCTAATTGTTCATGAAAATGTGTGAACGGAGTTGTTTTCATTATATTATTTTAGTTAAAAAATTATTTATATTTTAAAATGTAAAAGTAAATATTTTTTGTGAAAAACAAATTATTTTTTTAAGGAAAATGAAAATAATTGGCATGTTTAATTAATTGTTTTCACTTTTATCTGTTGTCATGCGCTTTAGCTTGTGATTAAAAATGGCTTTCAAAATTATTATAACCATTTATTGTAACCTTGTGTTTTGTGAAACACCTAACTGGATTAAGACGCAAGTACCGAAAGTATTTTAAGTATCAAACTCAGAAGTAGATGCTTTTAGAAACCAAGTAGAAGAATTTGACAACATTCAAATAGACGAAGAGATGTTGGGTATAGTAATAGACTTAACTATTGAAAAAAGAAGCTTGCCGAAGAGGTTAAAACCAGAATAAGAGAAGTTGCTCGCTTTGTAAAACAGGTTTATACTAAAAAATCGGGTGTTTATCACTCATTGCACATAAGCAATAAGACCGACATGGAACTTAACCGAACAACAAATTGTGTTGTAAGAGTAGCAAGATTAAAAGCAGAAGAATTAAATGACAACGCACAAGAAGCTGCTAACAACCTTGAGACAGCAAATAATTTATTTAGAAATAAAATTAAAGCAAAAGATTATGCTGTTCAAGACCGAGACATGGCAACCAACAATAGGATTGAATTAGCAAACAGTATTTATGCAGAACTTGGTTCAGGTATTTGGGCAGAACGTAACGAGGCTAAATATAATGACTACGTTATAAAGCAAAGCAAGTAAGCCACCTAAGGATATGCAAGAATCTCCGCCAGCAATAATTGGAGGAGAAGCAACGGAAGGAAATGCTAAAGAAATTGATAACTTAAATTTCTTATTAATCTTTTAAAAAAGCCATCTATTAATTTAGTTGGCTTTTTTTGTTTATTTTGAAATAAATATTATATTTGCAAAATAATATATATAGGTGAATAATGACAATCCAATAAAGAAAACAAAAAGGCTATTATTCTTTGAATATTAAACATTTAATTAAAAAAACAACATTTAAAATAGTTGTCATTATGTAGCTTTGAACTCTTGTTTACAACAAAGTTTTGTATAATAGTTGTCTTGTCCTAAAATAAGTTTACAAAATAATTCATAAAACGTAAACTTAAATT
>JAOZTW010000309.1 GCA_029938985.1 Bacteroidales bacterium
AAAAAAAGTATTAAAAATAAAGGATTAGGAATTGTCAATTTTATACTATTTTGGTAATTGCATTTATAACTATCTAATTATAAAATAATTATATTATAATTTTAATGATATATATACAAAATTGATTTTTACAAATCATTGATAATCATCACAAAATGAACACAAAAACTTTAGTTAAAATAAGTAATTATTTTTTGTTTAATATTGGCAATATAGCCCTATTTTTTATTAACCAACATTGTTATGTAGGGACTACCTTTTTTTCAATAAAATTTGTAATGTAAAAACTTCTTATAATTTGGAAATAAAGTTTTTTTTACAAAAAAAAATAACAAACCGTAACTAAAAAAAAAAAAAATGGAATATATACTTGGATTAGATTTAGGTACAAACTCAATAGGCTGGGCAATAGTGGACGAAGATAATGAAAAAATAATAGACGCAGGTGTGAGAATTTTTCCCATAGGTGTAAAATTAGATAATGGTGTAGAAAGTTCTAAAGCGGCAGAACGCACAGGGTTTCGTAGTGCAAGGAGGTTGAAATTTCGTAGAAAAATTAGAAAATACAACACACTTAAAGTATTGATAGAGAATAATATGTGTCCTCTATCATTGGAGGAACTACATAATTGGAAACAATACAAGATATATCCAAAAGATAAAAAATTTTTCAAATGGCTACAATCAACATCTGACTTAAATCCATATTATTATAGAAATTTAGTATCGTTAGAAAAATTGGATAAAGATAATGAACAGCAACAATTTATGCTTGGTAGAGCTTTTTATCACTTGGCACAAAGAAGAGGTTTTAAAAGCAACAGGCTGGAGCAAAACGAAGATACAAACAAAATAGAAGATTACAAACCTACTTGGAACGAAATTGTAGAAAAATCAAAAAATATTACAGAGCTGATTTTAAATTTTGATGATTATTTATCTACAGAAGAAACAGAATTTAAAGATGTTAATGCTGTGCTTGTTAAATTAAAAAAACAGATAGCATATTTGAGAAAAGCTAAAAATGAAGGTTTTGATATAGAAAAAGAAAAATTTTTAAAAATAATAAATAAAAAAGTAAAACTTGGAGTTGTTGCACAGAGTATAAAAGATTTATCCGAAAATATAAAAAATGCTAACTGTGATACTTTGGGACAGTATTTTTATTTGAAAAATAAAGAAAATGAAAAAGTAAGAAACAATTATACACACCGAGAAGAACATTATGAAAAAGAATTTAAAATTATTTGTGATAAACAAAATTTAGATTCAAAAATAGTTGATGAATTACGTAAAGCTATTTTTTTTCAAAGACCGTTAAGGTCACAAAAAGGATTGGTGGCTAAATGTACTTTTGAAACAAACAAGGCTCGCTCGCCTGTTTCGCATCCGCTGTTCGAAATATACCGTATGTTGGGCTTTATTAATAATATAAAATATAAAATAGAAGACAAAAATATAGAAAAAGATAGTTGTAAAAATAATAATTGTAAAAACTTAAGCGATAAACAAAAAAATGTTATTGTAGATTTGTTTTTTAGAAAAAGCAAAACTCAATTTAAGTTTGAAGATATAAAAAAAGCTCTGGTAAAATACGAAAAGAAAAAACTCGTTTTTAATTATCCTGATTATACTACTGTTTCGGGTTGCCCAATGGTTGCGGCTCTTAAAATTCTTTTTATTAATAAAAATGATTGGAAAAAATTTAGTTTTTCGGATAAAATTAATTTTTATAAAAAAATAAAACTTCCTAATATTAAAACAAAAAAAGAGGAACACTTGTTTGCCGTGTGGCATGTACTGTTTACTTACGAAGACACTAATAAAATTGTAGAATTTGCAACACAAAAACTAAAACTGGAAAATACTATTGCTAACAGATTATCTACAATTAATTGTAAACAAGGATATGCTAATTTAAGTATAAAAGCTATTAAAAAAATTAATGTGTTTTTGGAGCAGGGCTATATTTTTACGCACTCGGTGTTTTTGGCTAATATACAAGAGGTGGTAGGAAACAAGGTTTGGAAAAACAATAACTTGAAAACAGAAATTATAAACGGAATAATAAATATTATTGATAAGCATAGATTTGAAACAAACAGAATTACGGCAATTAATAGTTTGTTGAAAACATGCCACAACAAAAACGAAACATACTCTAAACAAGCAGAGCAGTATTTGAAAAATGATATTGAAAACAATTTGAAACGTGAAATAGGAATGCAAACATGGAAAAATACGGAAAATAAAACTGAATTGATAAACAAAAGCTTCGCCGAATTTGTTGATTTATTAACTGATGGCGAATTGCAAAGAAAAAGACTGTTTAAAAAAATAAAAAGAACAGATGAAAAAATAAAAGATTTTTTGATAGGTAAAAATAAAACTGGCGAAATATATTGTAACAACTCAGATAAATTGAACAAACTATATCACCCATCGGATGTGGAAATGTATAAGGAGGCTAAAATTAGTAAAGATGGTAAAAGATATTTGCAAAGCCCAAGAACAGAATCGGTGAAAAATCCTGTGGCTATGAAATCGTTGCACCAATTAAGGCATCTTATTAATAGCTTAATAAAAGACGGAATAGTGGACGAAACTATGCAAGTTAATATAGAACTGGCAAGAGAAATGAACGATGCCAATGTGAGAAAAGCTATTGAAAGTTGGCAGAAAAAAAGAGAAACAGAAAACAAAGAATACAAAAAAATACTTATTCAACTGTTTAAAGAACAAAATAAAAAAGAAACTCCCAAACAAAACGATATAGATAAAATAAGAATATGGTCGGAGCAAATTGAGGATAGAAAAACTATTGATAGCCTACTTAATCCGAAAGTGAAAAAAACGGATATAGAAAAATATAGACTTTGGACAGAACAAAAAGGCGTGTGTCCTTATACGGGAGACCAAATACCGATACACAAACTTTTTGATGGAATATCTTATGACATAGAACACACAATACCAAGAAGTTTGTCGTATGACAACTCTATGGAAAACAAAACTATAGCTCAAAGTAGATTTAACAGAGATATAAAAAAACAAAGAATACCGTTTGAACTTGAAAACAACGCTACTGTTTTGCTAAGAATTGATAACTGGAAGAAAAAATACGAAGATATTAATAAACTGATTGAACAAAAAGTGAAAGCAAGCAGGGCGGCACAAACTAAAGATATAAAAGATAGTGCAATACAGGAAAGACATAAATTAACTTTTGAACGAAACTATTGGAGAAATAAATACAATAGGTTTACGATGAAAGAAGTAAAAGCTGGTTTTAAAAATAGCCAACTAAACGACACAAGGCTGATTACTAAATTTGCAAGGGCTTATATAAAAACGGTTTTTAGTAGAGTACACACGGTTAACGGTAAAAGTACAGCTTGGATAAAAGAAAGATGGGGACTGGACAAAAAAGACAGAGCAAACCATATACATCACGCACAAGACGCAGTGGTGGTGGCTTGTTTGGTGAAAAAAAGAACTACTGAAATGGAAACATATTTTAAAAAAGCTGAAACAGAAAATATGAAAGAACCAAAAATTCCGAAACCTTGGAATAGCTTTTTTAAAGATGTTAATGATATGCAAAACCAAACACTGATATATCATCACACCGACGATAATATTACTAAACAAACAAAAAAGAAAGTTAGAAAAAGAGGAATAGTTGAACCTAAAATAATATATAAAAAAAATAAAAATGGGGACTTTATTTATGATAAGAACAATAAAAAAATAATTGAAAAATATGTGCTGGAAGAAAAAAACGGACAAAAAATACCTATTTTTGGTAAACAATTGTTTGAAAACGAGATTAAAAACAAAAAAGAAGGTAAACATTATTTTAAAATAAAAACAAAAAATGCCGTTAAGTATTACCAATATGTTAGATACCAAAAAAATGAAAACGGAAATAAAAAAGGTGAAATAGTTTATAAAAAAGCAGCTAAAATGATAGAAGGAACTACTTTTAGAAACGCTATACATCAGGAAACATTTTATGGGGCAATTAAACAAACACTAAAAGACAAGGACGGTAAAATACTTAGAGACGAAAATAATGAAATGAAATATCTGGTTGATAAAAACAATGAACCAATTATCAATTTTGTTGTTAGACGAAAATTAGATAGCTTGAAAAAAAATGAAGTAGAAAAAATTGTGGACAACACAGTAAAAGATATAATAGAAAAAGCTATTGAAGATAAAATATTTATAATACATGAAAAGAAAGCTAATGTGTTGAAACAAACTATATGGATGAACAAAGAAAAAAAAATACCTATTAATAAAGTGAGAGTTAGAATAAACAAAAACCCAATGAAGCCAACTAATCAACTTGCTATAAAAAAACATAGAGACGAATCTAAAGCAAGTCATAAGTATAAAGAATATATTTATGCAACAACAGCGGGTAATTATTGTTTGGCATTGTATCAAAACAGCTCTTCCGAAAAAACAAAAAGAGAAGTAATACCTTATAACTATCAACAAATAAGCGAATATATTAGAAATTTTAATAAAAACAAAAAAGAAGGTGAACAAACAAAACAACTTATTGATGTGAAGCATGTTTACAAAAATATCCCATTTTTTTGTTTGTTAAAAAAAGGAATGTTTGTTTTGTTTTATGAACAAAACCCCAACGAAATAGAGTGGGACAATAAAAAAGACCTTGTGAAAAGATTATATAAAATAACTGAAATATTAGGAAATGGAAATATAAAGCTAAAATTTCATCAAGAGTCAAGAAATGATAAAAAAATTGAAGAAGATTTTACCAAATTGTATGGTAAAGAATGGTTTGATGAAAATAAAACAATTAAAACAGGAAAGTCTAAATTTGAATATAATAAAAATTATCCAAAGCTAAATATTAGTAAAACAAATTACAATTTTTTAATTGAAGGTAAAGATTTTGTTTTTAAACAAAATGGAGAAATTGAAAAATTTAACTAAAACTATGAATTAGGAATGGCTCTTATAGACTATTGAGGTCTTATTTATTTTTGCACCAGAAGTGCAAAATATATTGATAGAAATATATAAATACAATTGAACGCACCACAGCGGGGTGCAACAAAAGAAATTAACAGATTATTGTAAAGCTGCGTAGCACCAAAATATATGTAGTATAAAAAAGAAAACTTTTTGATAACCAATATCTTAAAGTTTTTTTTTGTTTGTTTGTGGTTTGATTATTGCGGTATATAGCTTATAACTAATACTTTTGTAAACCATGTTAAAACGTACTTTATTTTTTGTAAATCCTTATCATCTTTCTGTAAAAAACAAACAACTTGTGGTTAGAAACAAGAAAACAGAAAAAGTAAAAACAATACCAATATCCGACCTTGGATATGTGCTGATAGACAATAGCCAAATAACGTTTACGGCAAGTGTGGCTCAGTATTTTGCTCTACACAATGTTTGCCTAATATTTTGCAACAGTAGGCATCACCCAGTGTCGATGTCGCTCAACCTTGATGCAAACACAATACAAGGCGAACTGTTTGACCTGCAAATAAAAGCATCGAAACCGTTGAAAGACAACCTGTGGAAACAAACCGTGAAAGCTAAAATAAAAAATCAGGCAGGAGTGTTAAGAAAGTTAAATAAACAATATAACTACCTTAGCAACACGGCTAAAGCTGTAAAAACAGGAGACAGCACTATGCAGGAAGCTAAAGCGGCAAGATACTACTGGAAATGCCTGTTCGCCACAATAGATTTTAAAAGAGAACGAACAGGAAACCAACCAAACCCAATGCTAAACTATGCTTATGCAGTGCTAAGAGCCGCTACGGCAAAGGCACTTATGGGGTCGGGGCTGTTGCCTACTTTTGGTATTTTTCATAAAAACAGATACAATGCCTACCGACTGGCAGACGATATAATGGAACCATACCGACCGTTTGTGGACATGCTGGTGTTTAAAACTTTTGAAAAACACAAAAAAACATTTGAACTCATAACAAAACAACAGCAACAAACCGAATTGGACAAAGAAGAAAACGAAGAAGAAGAAGAAGAAGAAGACGAAATAGAAACAAACACAGGACTAACTACAGAAATAAAGGCAGAATTGTTAAAAATATTAACAACAGATGTAACACTAAACAAACTCAACAGACCACTATCGGTGGCACTTAGCTACACAACTGCATCGCTTGTCAGATGTTTTGAGGGAGAAACAAGAACAATATTATACCCAGAATTGAACTAACAACTAAAAACTAACAACTAAAAACTAAAAATGTCACAAATCAGATTAAATGCTTACGAAATTATGTGGATATTTGTTTTTTTTGACCTACCAACAAAAACCAAAAAGCAGAGGAGAATAGCAGCAAGTTTTAGAAACGGACTGTTGTACGACGGTTTTGTTATGATGCAGTATTCAGTATATATACGCCACTGTGCAAGCAGGT
>JAOZTW010000310.1:0-5615 GCA_029938985.1 Bacteroidales bacterium
ATAAGTATTATGTACCCACGAAACCAATAACAACTTAATATTTATTAAATTTGATAAGTATGTATGTGCATTATTTTTTTGATATATTACATAACCAAATTGAATAACCCTAAAATCTGATTCTAAGGTATTAATTAAGCTTTCTTTTTCTGTATTATTAAGTAAAGCAACATCAATATTTTTGTCTGCAAAAGAGATAAATACAGGTGTAAATACATAATTAGACAAGTCATCCCATAATGTTTCATCATCACTTTTAACACCTATGATGTCATACTTCTCAAAATAGTGTTTGTTATCATAATGATAAATAAAATAGGAAGTATCAATACCTAAATAAATATTTTTAATAAAATCTTTATCTTCAATATTGATTATTATTTCTTCCGTATTGTAACCCTCAGCTGAAACAATTAGCATAAATTTTTTCTGATACGGAATAAAAGTTAAAATTTGCTCATAAAATTCATTTAATGAAGCCTCATTAATATATGTTACACCAGTAACAAAATCTATTAAAGTAATAACAGAATTTAGAATTGGTGCACCCTTGTGATTAAAAACATTGATAAATATTTCTTTTTTATTTCTCATAATTTAAAAATTTTTTTAAAAATTAAATTTTTTGTTAAGTATTCAAAAGGCATAAAATAAATCGCAAAGTCTGTTACTCTCGTTATTTCACCTCCATCACAGTTTTTTATTTTTATAGTAAACAGTTCCTCTATTTCCTTTTTGCTAACGTGCTTAGGTTTTTCAAAAATTATTAATTTTCTCGTTATATATAGAAGAGCTACCCATGACAAATCGCCTTCTGCATTATAATTATGAGGTACTGAACCTAGATGACAAGCATACATACGAGGGTAAGTTGCATCGAAATATAATATTACATTCCCATTCATAATTTCAAAACCAAGAGAGTCTAAGGTATTCTCTACTATATTAAATTCATTATAATAATAATTCGTGTCAAATATTGACTTATAATTAGACTCATAATTTTCTATCCAATTTTCAGGATTGTTTATTGCAACTTTATTTACTCCTATATTTGATAAATTTTGGAGTATGTTTTTTATGTTTTTTATATTTATTGTATCTAACTTTATAGCATATAAATCTTTATATAAGTTATCAGGAACATCAAAAAAATTATTAATATATGACTGTTTTATTGGTTTGTGCTTGTTAGTTGTTATAAATTTATAAAAATCATAAATTTTTTCTCTTTTAACATTAAGGTATTCTGTATTAATACAATAACTTTTGCAAATTGTATCAAATTTGAAATAGTAATTACTACCATGTCTATTTTTTATTTCGTTTTTAAAAAGTTCAGCAGTATTTTTATGTAAGCCTGTTTTATTTATATTAAATTTTTTAAAATTAAATACATCTGGATTTAAGTCAATCTTTATAATTTTATCGTTTGTTGAATAATTGCCCTTATTTAAGAAACTATTCCAGTATTTGCTACGGCTTTTACTGCGATAAACAAACAACCCTGAGGGTGTTGCAATCCATATATTATTCTCTTTATCACATATTATTTTAGTGATGTGATTTGTTTCTAATTTACTATTTTTAAAGTTAAATCTCTTCCATTTATTATCTTTAAAAGCATACAAACCAGAATCAAAAGTTGCAACCCATAAAATCTTTTTTGTATCTATTAAAATTGAACTTATATTTTTACATGAGCTTTTAAATTTACTACTTTTAAATTTATAAAGATTTTCTGCAGCTGCTTTTTGTAGTCCTTCACCTTTTGTAACAATATAAATATCTCCATTCTTGTCAGGATAAACTATTTTAATGTTGTCATCTTTTAAATTAGAATTATTTGAGTCTATAATTTCGTAATCATAATTTTCAAATGTCTTATATCTATTTTCTCCATTTGGTGTGCAAACGACTAACCCTTTTCTTGTTCCAATTATCAATCTGTTTTCTGTATATGTGCAAACAGCTTCAATATAATTGTCAAGCAGAGGGGAGTTTTCTTTGTTATATGTGAGTAATCTTGTAAAATCGTTCTGCCAGCCGAACTTAACCAATATACCTTTGTCTGTTGAAATCCAAACTTTTTCATCGTTTATAGAAAGAATAGAATTAATTTTAAAATGATTATTTAATAACCTTGTATGACGATATTTATCTTTATTTATTTTATGTTCAATTTTGTGCAAAAAACGATCAGAGCCAAGCCAAACATTATTAGATGTATCAACTGTTAATGTCTTCAAAGTATCATACCAAAGTAGTTCTAAGTCATTTCTATTATTATAATGGTATTCAGCGGTAATTAGACTCAATTGAATTAATCCATTTGGCGTAATCATCCACAAATTACCGTTTGTATAAACTATATCGTTTATTGTATTCCACCTCTCTCTATAATCTTTTAATGATAGAGGAACTATTTGCGAATCTATTAGTTCAATATCTGTACTCGAAATTATTAAATCTATAACCAGCGTGTTTGTAACTTCGCAATGATATAAACCAAAATCGTTTTCGGTAACAGTGTGTGTGTAGAATGAGTTTGAAGATATATCACTAATTGGCACATCGCCTTTAAACCATTGGTATTGATTAAACTCGCCACCAGTTTCAATATCAAAAGTAAAATCCTGATTTGCAGAAACATACAATTCATCTGAAAAAGTAATTGAAGTTGCCGACAAGGATGCTGGTATTATTATTGGAAATGCTATAATGGCTTATAAGTATGACTCTTTGTATATTAGTCGCTACAGTTGCTTCAGTGGATATATAAAGTACTCTATAAAAGTTTATGTAAAAGATAATAAGTGTAAAGTGGTCTTAACGAATTTTAGGCATTTTGTTAAAATCGGCAATAGTTCTACTTGTCAGTTAGGTGTAATAACTACATCTGCTGTTTATACAGATTTTGGGTTATCAAAAAAGTTTCAAAACAAAGTATGGGTGGATATCAAAGAGAAAGTTCAGATTTATTCAAATGCTACATTTTCTTCGTTGGAGAGTTTTTTAAACAAAATAAAAGAATCAAACAATGATGATTGGTAGAAAACAAAAAACTTAATTATTACAAGAGTTTTAAAAAGATGGAACAAATTAACAATAAAATAAAAGCGATATTAAAAAAGCGAGGGAGTTCGGTCAGTTGGCTTTGCCAGCATATAGACATGACCGACAACGGATACTTTTATATGATGCAAAAAGAAACTTTGAAGGTTGCTGTTTTGCAAAAAATAGCTCAAGTTATGGAAGTACCTATCGCACATTTTATATTAGATGAGACTGATGGTGATGATGCCCTTGATGTCAGGGGGCAATATATACGGCAAGCCATACACCTGCTTGAAAGCAAAAATGAAAGTTACAAAAAGGAAATAGAATTATTGAAAAATACAGTGAAAGATAAGGAAGAAATAATTAGTTTAATGAAAAATAATAATTAATAAAAAAAGATGTACTGAATTAAAAACAACAAAATACCGCTAAAAAAGGAATTATAATTTTACTTGATTTTCAGATATTTATTACTCAAGTAGCGGCACTAAAACGGCACTAAACAGTATTTGTTTTCATAAAGTGTTTAATGATAATCAATTAATTGCATTAAGCGAATGGCATAGGAATTAGTTCGAATCCTGCCACCCCGACACACTAAGAGCCTTACTGTAAGGCTCTTTGTCGTTTTGGTAATAGTATCGGGACATAAGTTTATATTTACACTATTTTGTAGGGACTATCAAAAAATTGGCATTCTTTACTAACTGTAAAAAATGCCAAAAACTAAGAATTTATTTATTTTTGTGTAGTTTTAATTTTACAAAAGCTTTCATTAGTGGGTTACTAAATTGATATTTTCTGTTTTTTGCACTCCCAATTTTTTTCAATATTACACCTCGCTCTAATTTACAAAGCATTCCAAGATTATAATATATTGACTCTTTCTTTAGTTTTTGATTTGTTATTTCGTTATAATTCTTTACAACATCTTCTGGCGAAAATTTCATATCTCCTTGTTCATCAGCCAATATACTTGCAAAAATAACATCTTCAAATTTATTTTTCTCTTTAGAGGAAGCCACAGCCTTATTGTAAGCCTCACGTAAGCTATGCGACGAATTTTTTATACTCTCCGCAACAGCATAATCAAAATGCTCATTAACAACATTATCCACATCGTCTTCAACAGCATAAATGGCGGTATATTTACACAACAAATGAATATAGTGAGGAAAACCAGATGCGTATTCAACAATTTTATCCACCACCGAATCTTCAATTGTTAAATCAACAAATTTCATTCCTCTTGCAATCAAACTTGCCGAGTCTGTAATGTTCATCAAAGGTACATGTATTTGTTTTACACATCGTTCCAACGATGGATGATGACCTATCAAGTTATTAACATTTTCGGAAACTCCTATAATCAAAATTGTAGCATAAGGATTGTTATCCGAAAAAGTTTTAAGAGTATCAGCCATCATTTTTTTTGTTAACTTGTCGTCAATACTATCAAACTCATCAATAATTACTAACGAATAATTAGGAACATCATAAAAAACCTCTAATATATCGTTAGCATCAATATGTTTTTTGTTTGGTAAACGCAATTCTCTTATTCGTTTTTCTTCTTCTGCCGAAAACCCAATTTTTTTTGACGAAGAAACAAAATGTATTTTTCCAATTACTTTATTCCAAATACTTCTAAAATCATCGGTTCTATTACAAGTTACTTTGGAAATAAGTAGATTTTCGAATAAAGCAGGTAAAACATTTGCAATTGAGGTTTTACCAACCCCTCTTCCGCCATACATTACTGCATGTTGTCCTCTTTCTTCAATAGTGTCTCTAATATTATTTAATTGACCAAACCTACCTACAAAAAATTCAAAATTATCTATTGGTGCTGTGGGACTAAAAATATTATAAATTAAACTTATTTTTTTCTGCTTGTCCATATCTTTTTTATTATAATGAATAATTATTAAACCAAATTTAAACTGTTGATAGCTGTTAAGTAGCAAAATTTATGCTACAAACACTATGAGAAACAACAGGTTAGCTCGATAGCTGTTTTTATACGTTATATATTAATTTTTGTCGATTAAGTGAAAAATAAAAAATAGGTAACTCCAAACCACACCTTCTATTACCCTTTTACTGTTTTGAAAAATACTTAGTTCCAATTTTTCGTTAAAAAGCAAAAACCTTAAAGAGTTTTATTTTAATTTCGTATAAAATTTTAACTCCTCATCACCAATCTACTTGTTTATTTTGCCCTTTTAAAAAATTGGCATTTTTCATAAATGCAAATTACAGCGTTATTTTAATTATTTTAAAATCCTCATTTACAATAGTAAACTGCGGTATTTAAAAAATAAAAATGCCTTGTACTTTACACTTATGAAAAACGCCAAAAAATTTAAGAAATCATTAAATAGTTCATTATTTGAAGAATATTAAATTATTAAAAGAACAAAAAAACTGTATATTCTGGCGTTACTTATTATTTCATTTTCTCTAAGAAAAACTTTTTCACAAAAAAAGAAAAAAAACCGTATATTCTGGCGTTACTTATTATTTCATTTTCTCTAAGAAAAACTTTTTCACAA
>JAOZTW010000310.1:5715-6446 GCA_029938985.1 Bacteroidales bacterium
AAAAAGAAAAAAAAACACAAAATAAAAAACTTTTTTCACATTTTTTCGTTTTTTTGGCATATATATTGATTTATGAAAGATATAAAATAAAAGTTAAGTATTTTTTCAATTTTACTTATACAAGTTTGATTTTTTTAAGTTACTAAAGTTCAATTACTTTGTTTTTTATTTTCAGTTAATCTATTTTATTTCAACAACATTTAATTTTTTTGATTATGAGCATAGAACTTTTTAAAGAAAACAAAATAATAGGAGGCTTTCTGCTTGCAGTAAGAGACGATTGGTCTTTTCATATCAAACGTGTTAGTGTTACAAAAAAGGAAATGGAAGAATACAAACGAGTATTTGGAAAAAAAATAATTACTTACAAAGAATTTTTTGAATGGTGGATAAGTATTATCAAAAGTTAAAGTAATAAGCAAATTACAACCTATTATAAACAAATTTAAGAATCCGAAAATAAAAAATTTCGGATTTTTTTTTTTTTTCAACAAAAATTTATATCCTTTGCATTCTTTAAAGTAGGTAATCATATATAAACAACACTTTTCTATCGGCTATTTTTGTATTAAGCAAGGCATAAAATATTTGCATATTGCTTATATTGTAATCTTTTACAACGAGGCATAATGATAAAATTGACCTTAAAAAGTGCCGTTTATATATGATTAACGACTTAAGTGAAAATGAAATAATAAGTAACTCAAGAATACGCCGTTTTTTTGTTCTTC
>JAOZTW010000311.1 GCA_029938985.1 Bacteroidales bacterium
GCGTTATTTTGATTGTTTTAAAATCCTCATTTACAATAAGTAAACTGCGGTATTTAAAAAACAAAAATGCCTTGTACTTTACACTTATGAAAAACGCCAAAATTAAAAACGGTTTAAAAAATAAAAGGTTTTCTATGCGAAAACCTTTTGTTTTATTTTATAACTGAATTTTTTTATTGTCTTTATTAAAAAAGTAATATTCTAAAAAATTGTAACTTGCATCTTGAAGTATTTTAAATCCAAAAATATATTTTAACTTCCATTGAATAGCAATTGAATACACTCCTTTTGTAAGATGTGAATATATATATGGATGCACTTTAAGAGTTAATTTTTTAATTTGTTTTTCTTTTAAAATAAGTTTAAGTTGAGTTTCTATTTCGTCCATAAAAAGACTTGACGGAGTTACTTCTCCAGTTCCTTCACAAACAGGACATGGTTCCACTGTTTGGATATTCATTTCTGGTCTAACTCTTTGTCTTGTTATTTGCATAAGACCAAATTTACTGAGTGGCAATATACTATGCTTTGTTCTATCCATTGCCATTTTCTCCTTCATTCTTTGGAATACCTCATTTTTGTTTTTTTGGTTATGCATGTCAATAAAATCGACAACAATTATTCCACCCATATCACGAAGTCGTAGTTGTCGTGCTATTTCGTCTGCTGAAGCGAGGTTAACTTCATAGGCATTTGTTTCCTGATCATTACGTCCATTTGAACGATTTCCACTATTTACATCTACTACATGCAGGGCTTCTGTATGTTCTATTATTAGATATGCACCATTTTTAATAGATACTGTTTTACCAAAAAGTGTTTTTATTTGCTTATCTATACCATAATGTTGAAAAATAGTGGTTTTTCCTGTGTAGAGTCTCATTATTTTTTGTGAGCCTGGTACTATTGAACCAACATAGTCTTTTATTTCATAATAAAGGGCTTTATCATTTACAACTATACTATTGAAACTTTTGTTTAAAAAGTCTCTTAAAAGTGCTGAGGTTTGGTCTAACTCACTAATTAACAATTTAGGTGCATCTATCGCCGCAAGGCTTTTAAGAGAATCTTCCCATTTTTTAACTAATTTTCTTAGTTCTACGTCAAGTTCTGCAACTTTTCTCTTTCTTGCTACTGTTCTAATTATTACTCCATAGTTTTTAGGTTTTATACTATACATTAATTGCTTTAGTCTATCTCTTTCTGCTTTTGATCTAATTCTTTGAGATACAGACACTTTACTTGAAAAAGGTAGTAAAACAATATTTCGTCCTGCTATTGATATTTCAGACGTTAATCTGGGACCTTTTGTGGATATTGGCTCTTTTGATATTTGTACCAATATTTTTTGTCCAGATGTTAATACTTGAGAAATTTTGCCATACTTGTTTATGTCTGGTTTTCTTGAGTATTTACTAAACTGAGGAGTGTTATTTGGATGATTAATTGAAGAATGCACATAAGCATCGAGAGAATTAAACTGGGCTCCCAAATCTAAATAATGCAAAAAAGCATCTCGTTGATAACCTATTTCAACAAATGCGGCATTAAGTCCATTCATTATTTTTTTTACTTTGGCAATATAAATATCACCTACTGAGAATTTCTTATTTTTCTTCTCATTGTGTAGTTCAACTAATTTTCTTTCTTCTAATAATGCAATTGTACTATTTGATTCTTCTACATTTATTACTAAGTCTCTTGTCACAATTTTACTTCATTTAGTGTTGTTTTAGCTGTGTTAGTAATATAATAAGTATTCAAAGAATGGGATTTTAATAAAAAAACAAGTTAATTAAGTTTGTATTTATAGCAAATAAAACAGAGATAAATAATTAAAAGTTTCTCCAAAAAACTGCTAAATTAGTTAGTTGTTTTGTTTATTAAAGTTTCAAAAATTAATAAACTTAATTTACATTAGAAACAATAAACTATTTTAGCAGTTACTGAAGTTTTATTTAACAATTACTTGTTTATTCTTTTTACTTAGTTTTTCTATAATTATTAAAGTCTGAATTATATAATTATCAGATTTTATTTAAAATCCTAATCCTATTCAGTGAAAATATTAAATATACTTAATCAAAATAATTAGTTTCGTCTTAAAATAAAATATTTATAATTTATTAAAAGTTGAAACATAAAATTGGTTTAAATTATATTTCTTTTTCACTTAACACATCTTCAAAGGCTATTTCTTCTTATGTCTATTTTTTCGTAAACGTTTTTTTCGTTTATGAGTAGCCATTTTATGTCTTTTTCTTTTTTTTCCGCTTGGCATAATAAAGTTTGTTTAATCAATTTTTATTTAGTTTCTTTTTTGTCTTTTTTATCTGTTTTTACATTTTCTTTTACGTCTGTGATAAAAGTTTTTGAAGGTTTAAACGATGGAATAAAATGTTCAGGTATTACAATAGTTGTGTTTTTAGAAATATTTCTTGCTGTTTTTTCAGCTCTTTTTTTCACCACAAAACTACCAAAACCTCTTAAATAAACATTATTGTTACTAACCAAAGAACCTTTGATTGTATCCATAAATGCCTCAACAGTTTCTTTAACTGTAATTTTTTCTACTCCCGTTTTTTTTGAAATTTCGTTAATTAAATCAGCTTTTGTCATTTTTAAAAATTTTTAAGTTTAAAATTTATATAATAATTTATTTTCTTTTAATATTGTTCAAGTCTTTTTTAAATGAAAAACGATTGCAAAGATAGTATATTTAATTTATCAATTGCAAATGTAAATCGTTTTTTATCAACGATTTTAGAAAAAAAAACGTACCTTATTTGATAACTGTCAGATATACAGGCAAATAAACTTATTCTTCGGAATTAAAAAAATTATAAATATTTTCCTCAGAGGTTGTTTTTTTGTCTTTTACAGTGGTATTGTTGTTTTTAAATGTAGCATTTGCAGCAAGTTTCTCTTTATTTATCTCGTATTGTTTTAATTCCGATTTTAATACTCCTCTATGATTATTTACAATATAGTTAAAAGTTCCTTGCATGTTAAAATTGTTTACAAATTTATTTGCAACAATTTTATATGATATATGAATAATTGTATCTGCTGGTAATGTATTCCATGTGAAACTCACAATTTGATTTTCTATAGAAAAATTTGCATTTGCACTTTCAATACAACTTGCGGTAAATCCTGCAGGTAATTCCTGTTTATATTGTGCAAATGCTGAAATATCGCTTTTAATTATTTCAACACCTATTATATACTGTTTATCTTTCGCTATTTTATTAGGAAAATTTGATTTTAAATGCAAACTCTGTGCTATCAACAATTGACTAAATACAAGAAAGAAAAATAATATTATTGTTTTTTTCATTTTTTTTGGTTACTTTGAGTGAGTAATTTGTAATAGAATAATTGTAAGTGAAAAAGTAACTCCAGAATACGCCGTTTTTTTTGTTCTTTTAGTATTTTAACAACTGCAAATAGAAAGCTATTTAATGATTTTAAAATTTTTAAAAGGGCAAAATAAACAAGTAAACTGGGGTTAGTTATTTTTTCTTTTTCACTAATACTTATATTTTAATCTTTTTTTAAACAGTATGCAAAAATAGACCTTAAAAAGTAATGTTTATCTTCTATTAGTTACTTATCTGGTTTTTTTGATAATAAAAGGTTTAAATTAATACGAATGGGATAATTGGCTTTTATCAAACTCAAAATATTTCTAAATTTAAAGAAACAAAAGAATTTACAATTTTAAAAACGCCTAATTCTTTAATCGTTATATTAACTACAACATTATTCAGAATAGACCACCATTTTGGTAAATTTCTAATTGTACATCTGAAAATGGTTGAATATTAGTTGTTTTATTGTTTTTTAAATTGTTAATTTCACCAGTCTTGAAGTTTACACTTATAGTGTCTCCATTTTTTAATTCTAGTTCTGATAATGAATTGTAAATCATTATTGGCATGGCAGCATTAATAGAATTTCTTTCGTAGATAGCACCAAATGATTCTGCTAAAATTACTGAAACACCTAATGCCTTGAAGCAATCAACTGCTTGTTGTCGAGAACTCCCACTTCCAAAATTTTTAGTAGTTACAATAATATCTGTTTGATTTACTTTTTTTGCAAAATCTTCATAGCCTTCTAAGTTATCAAAAGCATATTGTCCCATTTCATTTATATCAGTAATTGCAAGGTATTTATTGTGAAAAATCATGTCCGTATCAATATTGTCTTCTTCTATCAACCATACTTTTCCTGCAACAGTTGTTGGTCTTTCTTCTTTTTCTTTTACTTGTTCTGTTTTATCAATTTTTGTATTAACATAATCTGCAGGATTAAATTCTGCCGGTTGAACAGGTATTTCATTTACAACAGTAATATAACCAGCTATTGCCGAAGCTACTACAATTGATGGTGAAGCGAGGTAAACTTCTCCTTTACCTTGTTTTCCTGGAAAATTTCTGTTTCCAGTACTTATAGTTATTTCGCCAGGTCCATTCTGCCCAACCTGACCTGCGGCACAACCTGCACAGCCCGCATTAGAAATCATTGCACCAGCTTTTTTAAACGTTTTTATCAAACCCTCTTCCAAAGCTTGTTGCCAGATACTATCAGTTGTTGGTACTATTTTTAATACTACTCCTGGTGCTACTTTTTTTCCTTCCAAAATTGTAGCAACTATTCTTAAATCTTCAATTCTCCCATTAGTACAACTACCAATAAAGGCTGAATCTATTTTTATTTTTTTTGCTTCATTAATGTTTACTGTTCCGTGTGGTTTGCCAGGTAAAGAAATCATTTGTTCGAAAGAACTTAAATCAACTTCAATTTCTTTTTCATATTTTGCATCTTTATCGGCTTCAATTTTTTCAATTTCCCTGTTTGTCTTAGCTCTACAAAAATCCATTACTTCTTCGTTTGGAGGAAATAACAAAATAATTGCACCCATTTCTGTTGCCATAGAAGCAATAGTAATTCTTTCATCAAGACTTAGTTTGTCAACTTCTTCTCCATAAACCTCTATAGAATAACCCAGAAGTGTGTTTGCTCCGAATTCGTTTAGTAGATTTAAAATTATATCTTTTGCTGAAATATTTTCAGGTCTTTTTCCTGTTAAAGTTAACTTAACGGAAGGTGGCACTTTAAACCAAACTTTTCCTTTTGCCCAAGCTACTGCTATGTCTCGGTCTCCCATTCCTTGTCCAAACGCACATATCGCTCCAAGAATATTTGCATGTGAATCAGTTGAAATTGAAGTAGAACCAGGATATGCAAAACCTTCATCTATAAGTGTATGTGTACCTATCCCTTTGTCAATATCAAAAATTCTGATATTATTAGCTCTCGCATATTTTCTGCAAATATGTTGATTTGTTGCATATTTTTGGTCCGATCCTGTTGGATTGGTATCAAAAGTGAAAAATGTTTTTGAAGCATCTTCAACACTTAAATTGTTTTGTTCCAAATTTTGAACAACATTTGGACCACCAAAATCACGAGCAACTCTTGCATCTATTTCAACATCAATTATATCACCAGGTTTTACTGTAGAATATTTTGAATGATTGGCAAGGATTTTTTCAATTATTGTCATTTTTCTTTATCACTTTAAAAGTTATAACTTGAAAGTTAATGAATGGATTAAAAATAAGTTATAATGGTTAGTGAAAAAGAAAAAATAACTAACTCCAATCTACTTGATTATTTTGCCTTTTAAAATTAAAAAAAAGTCATTAAATGGCTTGCAATGTGCTGATTTTTTAATTATTATAAGAACAAAAAAACAGTGTATTTTGATGTTTACTTATTATTTCATTTTCACTTTGGCGAAGTTATTTTGTTTTTTAACAATCTTACAAAATATGCTAATAGCCAAGCTATTTAAAATTTTTTGTAAGGTTGATAATAGGCAAAAGAACAAGCATAACTATTAATAATTATTTTGAAACCGTTCCTAGTAACTATTTATAAATGTCGCTTTAAAAGGCAATTTTTTTCTTTATTTATGTAAAAAATAACCTCTTTATTAATAACACTTAATATAAGACTATCTATTTATTTAATTTTATACTTTGTGAAAAGAAAAAACTATAAACTATTTGTTTGTTTTGCTCTTTTTAAAATTTTAAAGAACAAAAAACAGCGTATCTTGGGTTTACTTATTATTTCATTTTCACTTATTCAATACTCTGAAAATTATAATTTCCAAATTTTTTTCATTAGTTAAAATAGTACCAACTTACTGTATGTTAACATCACTTTTAAAAGGTATATTTTTTACATTAAGTTTCGTTAAAAAGATTTGAATATGTAATATACAAAAAAAATTGATGTTTATATTCAGCTATCTACTTCTCAAATAATTAAATATTATATGCTTTATCAAAGTAAAATTAATCTAAAATAAATCAACAATTTATTTGTCAACACCTTAAATTATTTTACAGCTC
>JAOZTW010000312.1 GCA_029938985.1 Bacteroidales bacterium
GGTGGTGTGAGAGGTGTACTGGCTATAAAGTAGTCAGCCGCCTACTCGATTATAGCCTTTCTTTCTTTTTATTATTTTCTAATCGCAAATATCATTGTTTTTTTACTTTATTCCTCTCTTTGCTATAACTTTATTAAATGAAGGATAAGAATGAAAATATTCTTTCTTGTAAAGTCCTCCATAATTATTTTTAAAATACTTATCCCAAATTCGTTTAAGCTCTTCTTTTTCTGAAACAAACCCTTTCATATTTTTTAAATAGGTAACGACAATATTTCTGATTCCACTACCTACGTCAAATGAAACTTTTTCTCTTGATATAATTTGACTTGGCAATTTGTTATTAAATATTTCTCTCAATATTTGTTTCCCGCTATTGTTTTGAAAAAAATGAGTTTCACTTAAATTGTTGGCATATCCAATTACGTCTTTATCTAAAAATGGTGAACGAGCTTCTATTGTATGTGCCATAGAACATAAATCTACTCTTCTAACTTCGGTGAAATATAAATTTTCAATAAATTCATTTCTTCGTTTTCTCCAACTGGGTTTAAGCTCTCCATTTTTGAAAAATGATTTATACCCACAAAATATTTCATCTGCTCCTTCTCCTGATAATATAACTTTTAGACCGTCTTTTTTTGCTTCTTTTGACAAAATATATGTTCCTATTCCATTACTAATTATTGAAGGATTATAGCTTTCTGTATGATAAACAACCTTATCAATTATTTCTTTAATTTCATTTACATTTGGAATCTTGATATATTTTATACTTTCTGCATCAATATTTAGGTGCTTTACTAATTCTATAATATTCTTATAATCAGAACTATTTTTATCAATTAGCGAATAAAAGATAATATTTTTAGTTTTTTGAAGTGCTAAATAAGTTATGATAGAACTATCAAGACCGCCACTAAGGAAAATGCCAAATTTTTCTGTTGGCATTCTTTTATATACAGCTTCTTTTAATAAATCAAATATAGTATATTCATTCAAGAGTGTTTTAGGAACTTGAATTTTAAGGTTTTCATATTTGTTTGCTAATAACTCTCCTTTAATGTTAAATTTTGAAATTCCACTTTTAATATTAAAAATAGAAATTACTTTTTCTGTAATAGCTTTTAACTCACTCACAAAAAATATATTATTTTCTGTTGTTACCCGAAAAAGAGGTTTCTTTCCTATAATATCTTTAATTACAATAACTTCGTTGTTTATTTTATCAAAAATAATTCCTGAAAACATTCCATCAAGTAAGTTGTAAAAATCATGTTGGAATTTATGAAATAATGGTAAAATAATTTCTGTATCAGTCCCAGAAATTGTATCTATTTTAAATTTCTTTTTTAATTCTAAATAATTGTAAATTTCACCATTAAATGCTCCCACAAAATTATTATGTATAAATGGTTGTCTTCCTTTTATTGACAAGTCATTTATAGAAAATCGGCGAAAACCCAATGAAATATTTGGTTTTATATTGCTTATAGAAATATCATCATCGCCTCGATGTTGTAACTTATCAAGAGCTTTTTTTGTTTTGCTTTCTGAATTACTTCCAATTGTTAAAACAATTCCGCACATTTTTACCTTATTTAAACATTTCTAATTTATTTGCTACTTTTTTTGCAATCTCCAAGTCAAATTTAAGGATATTTCTAAATAAGTTTTCAAATTCTATCCATGTATTAATTTGTTTTTTATACAAAATGTTATTTTTTGAATAATGTAAAATATTACCCTTCAAGAAGTAAAATTCATTTTCTATAACTTTGGAAAAGCGTATTGAATTTCTAAACGGATAATTTATTTTTGCATCATAACTATTGTCTATTTCTTTTCTAACTTGTTTTTGGTCATATTCGGAAATACTTGTAGAATAATTTAATGATTTATTGTCTTTTTCAACTTTATATAAATAGAGTTGATTGTTTTCAATTATTGCTTCAAATTCTAAGGTGTAGGCACTTTGTTTTGAATTTTGATTTAAAGGTATCGGTTTCATTATTGCCCACCCAAGTCCCACGTCTATTAAAAATGATTTTCCTGAAATATCTATTTTAATTAATTGATGAATGTTTTCTCCATTTATTTGAGCTGAATGTAATTTTACTGAAAAACCTTTTTGTTTCAGTGACTTATAAAGATAAAAGTTTCTGTCTGTGCATATTCCACCTTGCTCTGACGGATTTAATCCAGTTTCAAGAATCAGCCAAAAATTATGATAAGGAATTGTTTCAAAATTCTTTTTAATTAGGTTTGTTATTTCTGCAATCATATTTTATTTTCTAAATCAGAGATTAATTTATCACATTTAAAGCACTTTAAACCACAAATATTTTTACAGTTTATTTTATTCTTAAAAAAAGTCTCAACAAAAGCCCTTCTGTTAAATAAGTTATCTTTAAAAATACTGAAATTTTCAACATTTTTATCTTTCCCAATAAAATTAGGAAATATTTCAACAAAATTATCAGAATTTAATCTATTCAGATACAATTTTGTTAGGTTCAATATTCTTTTTTCTGTTAATGTTCTTCCTTGAATTTTAAGAAATTTAACGCCAATTTCTTCGTATAAATCAATATCGGCAGGGTGAATCCATGGTGTTTTTAATATTTCGGCATAATCAGTCATGTATTTTTTTTGACAATAATCTACACAGTAATTTTTGTTAGATAAGTCATTTCCTTTCATTGATAAATGTCCATTTTCTAACATGTGATATAAAGAAATAGGACAATCGTAAATACAATCAGGATTAGCTAATAATACAATATTGTCATTGTAAATTCTGTTTAAGTTTTGCAAAAAATCAATATTTCGATTTACAGTTCTCTCTAAAACCACCTTATTAAAATTAAAATCAGTAATTAAAGATTTTAGTTTATAAACAGAATCAGTTTTAAGATTTATGGAACATATTGTATTTATGTCTTGAAATTGATTATTGATTATTTCTGCAACATATAAGTTTCCAATAATCAGAGCATCAATACCTGTATCTATTATACTTTTTATTTCATCGTATATAATTTCTTCATTTTCAACACTTCGTTCTATTCCATTAGACCAAACACTATTTAGAGTAAAGTGAAACTTTATACCTATATTGTGTAACTTGTTGATATAATTTTTCATTTCAGCTAATGATAGTTCGGGTATTTTCTTTGAAGCTCTTGCCTGTCCTAATATTAAACTTCTTGGCGAACCGTAAACATTATCAATGTAATCATTGCCTTTTTTCGTATTCTGTAATTTTTCTAATTCATTTATGAAATTATTAGAAAAAAATGCAGGAATGCTTAGTCCTATTCCTTTATCCATGTTTTTACAATCAAAATTTACATATATCTGTTTTTTTAGCTACTTCAACTGCTAAATCAACATTAAATTTAAAAATATTCTCAAATAACGATACAAACTCTTTCTGTGAATTTATAATTTTACTTTTAAATTTCCCTTTTTTTGAATAGCTTAAAACACTCCCCTTTAAAAAGTAAAATTCATTATTCACTACTTTTGAAAAACGAATTGAATCTTTAAATGGATACAATTCAGTATTTATAAACCTATCATTTATTTGTTTTTTTACTCTTTCTTGATTTTGATTTTCAATTTTAGTTTTATAACTTATTGTATAAACCCCTTTATTTTGTTTATACAATGTTAATTCTTTTTTTTTAATTACTGTTTTAAAATTAAGACCGAAAAAATTGAAACTCATATTCTCTTTCAATGATATTGGATACATTAGTGGCCACCCTAAACCAACGTCTAAAAAATATGATTCATTTTTAATATCTATTTTCAGTAAACGATGTATTTCATTTCCATTTATTTTAGCTGAATGTAAATTAGATTTTATACCCAACAAGTCTAATTTTTGTTTAAGAAATAAGGTTTTGTCAGAACAAGTCCCACCATATTTTAATTCCATTTTTCGATTTAAAATAATTCTAAAATTGTGGAATGGAATAGTTTCAAAATCTTCCTTTAAAATTGATAGAATATGTTTCATATTATTATAAACCCAAATATTTTTGAAATATTTTCATCTGTTAAATCGTAGAAATCTACAATCTCTTTATTCATAAAATTCATTTTTATAATTCCTGTTTTTGTTTTTTCAATAGGAATATTTGTATTCCATCTTTTTTGTGAAACTGCTGATTTTATTTGTGTTATTCCGATATAAACAAATTCTTCTGAAAATTCTAATCCTCTACACCAACCATAATAATCTCCAACTTTAAATAAATCTACATATTCTTTAAAATCTGAAAATTTGTTAATGTTTTTTTCTCTGTAATAAACTTTACCATCAACACTTGTAATCCATATTTTATCATCATAAATTAAGCAATCGTGAATATATGTTGGTAATGGTGATGCTATTTCTCTATAAAGAGATAAGTCAATAAGCGTTTTTTTTGTAAAAGAAGTTGCAATTAATCTGTTGTCAATAACGGTGCAATTATTTAGATGAAATTTATCTTTTATTATTCGTTGGTTAAATGCTTTGTTATTATCATTATCGTAATAATTATCAGAAGTTTCAGACTGCTCTTTACCTAAAAATCTATCTCCTGATTCTTTGAAAGACAACAAGCTAATTGTTTGAATAAATTGTCCATTAATATCATATATTTCAATAGAATCAAACCCTGTATTAGTTATGATAATCAAGTTATTATAAAATTTTATACCATGAATGTCATTTAATGTATTTGAAGTTATAGATTTTCTTATTTTAAAATTGATTGCATCAATAATATGAAATTGGTTGTAATCAGCAATTAGAAATATATTTTCATGTTTATTATAAGTTATTTGAGTAAAACCTTTGCCTTTTACTGCCAAGTTGTTATTTGGAATATATTGTATTAATTCTTTTTCTTCTTTCGTATCAATATCTATTTCAATAAGTTTGCTTTTTGATTCTCCTTTAAAATAACTAATTGGGATTAATATTTTTTTGTTCATTTTTACATTATTTGTAGTTTGCTATAAACTTACCGTATAGAAAGATTATATATCTGGTTATTAGTCATTTCCTTTTATTTTTTTCATTTCAGTGATTATTTTTAAAAGAAAATTATCATCTATTTTTATTTTATTTTCTAAGTCTCGTAAAAAGACTTGAAATTTACGTCTTCCTAATTCAATCCGTAATATTTCCATTGTTACAATATTTTTTTGGACTGAATAATTCATATTTCTTACGTAATTATTATGAAACCACCAAGAATTTTGATTTTTTAAAGTATCTAATATTAAGTGAATTAATGTTTGAATTCTATAATTATTGATTCTAATTTTAAAAAAAATATCTTTTTTTATTCTCTCATAAAATTTCAATTCTTGTTTGTAATTATTTTTACTTTCCCAATTAGAATTACTTAAAATTTTATCCAGTAACCTATAAAAAATCAAGCCTTTTATGTCGGCTTCAATTTTTTGTTCATTTATTGTAAGTGGTGTTTTTTGTAACCTCCTATCATGTTTTAGTGGTAATGTTATTTTATAAAGTTGACGGTTAAATATTTTTTGATTAATAATTGCCCAATTAAAATCACTTCGTCTATTATATCCTTGTTCTGGTGAATAATTAGGTGTTTTTAATAATTCTTGATTGAAAACTATTGTATTTCCACCACGATAGATTGATTTTTTCATTACCTTCCCAATTGTTTCAGGTTGGTAAGTCAGTTTTCTAAAAACAGATGCTCCATTTGATAATAATTCAGTTTCTGTTAGAAAATTAATAAAAGCCTCAAAATTTGTTAGTTCCTTCACTTTACAATAATAAGGATATTCAAGGTGTTGAAAATTTTTATTTGACAGGTCATAATAAAACTCTTCATGTTCGATACTGCTATTTTGCAACATATTTAACTTAAACTTCTCCGTAGGGTTGCAATTTGTAAAATATGTCAAATTATAATAAAAATCAATAAGCTGTGTTCTTAATGTGCTTAAAAATGGCAATGGTGGGGCATCAGATATTTGTTCAAACATTGCATCAATTCCATTATTTGCATGTTCTGATATTATACTAAAATAGTTTGGTATAATCGTTTCATTTTGAGTATCGTATTTGAATAAATGGTCGTCGTCTATTATCCATGAAATATTGTTATTGTTAAATATCGCTTTCCCTTTTTTATATATCTTTTTTTGCAAAAAAGTTCTATTTTCTGCAATTGAACGACCATTTGAAGTATTTGTTAATAATTCAATTTTTAATTTCTTTTTAGAAATAAAGTAATCTATTATTGGTCTTATTTCGTATTCATTATCTGTGTTTTCTAAAATTATAAATCTGTAATCAATTAGTAACTTTCCATATTTATTATAAAGGTCAAAAAAAGATTTGAGTAGTTCAGTTAAATTTTTTGCATTATCTGAAATTG
>JAOZTW010000913.1 GCA_029938985.1 Bacteroidales bacterium
AACAAAAAAAAGTAATACGAAAAGGTAGTTCTGATTTTAAAACAATAATTGAAGACAACGGTTATTTTGTTGATAAAACAATGCTAATAAAAGAATTTTTTGATAATGGAAATTATATTATTTTAATGCCACGTCCTAAACGATTTGGAAAAACACTAAATCTTTCAATGATAGAGCATTTTTTTGATATTCAAAAAACAAATAGTGCAGAGCTGTTTGCCAACTTTGAAATAGCAAAAGAAAAAGAATTTTGTGATAAACACCAAAATAAATATCCAGTAATAAATATTTCGCTTAAAAAAGTAAAAGAAACGGACTGGAACAAATGTATAGAAAAATTTAAAATCCTTATTTCTAAATTGTATCAAAAATATTATTTCTTGTTAAACTCTAAAGAACTTGAAAAGTTTGAAAAACAATATTTTGAAAGTATAATTTCTGAAACATCTTCGGAAGTAAAATTAGAGGAAAGTCTTATTAATCTGGCAAATTATCTTACAAAACATTTTAATAAAAAAGTAATAATACTTGTAGATGAATACGATGCACCAATAATAAGTGCTTTTTCTAATACTAACAGCCCAATTAAATCGGAAGACAAAGAAAATAAAACATATTATCAAAAAATAATAAGTTTTATGCAAAGCTTTCTTGGTGAGGCTTTTAAGGGTAACGAAGATAGTTTAAAAAAAGGACTTTTAACTGGCGTTATGCGTGTGGGAAAAGAAAGTATATTTTCGGATTGGAACAATTTTGAAGTTTATGGAATAAGCTCAACATATTTTGCCGATAAATTTGGTTTCACACAACAGGAAACTGAAAAATTATTAAAATATTTTGATTTACAGAACAATATAAATAAAATTGCGGAATGGTACAACGGTTATAAATTTGGGAATGTTAGTCAAATTTATAATCCTTGGTCTATAGTTAGCTATATTTTAAATAAAAACGATGGTTACAAACCATACTGGGTAAATACTGGTAGCGATATTTTAATAAGAGATAAAATTTTGGAGCCAGACATAGATAAAACTTATAAAACATTGCAAAAACTTATTGCTGGAGAATTGATAATTAGAGATATAGAAGAGAATTTTGTGTTTTCCGATTTTGATACTGACCGAGATTTATTGTGGACACTATTAACCTACAGCGGTTACTTAACGCTGGTAAATAAAGTAGAACAAGAAACATATCAACTAAAAATTCCTAATTTTGAAATTAAAGGAATTTTTAAAAAAATAATAATAAAATGGTTATCAAATAAAATAAATTTCCGTAAAGATTTATTAATTTCAACTACCCGAAATTTGATTAATAATGAAATAGAAGAATTTGAAATAGGTTTTAAACAAATATTTGACGACACGCTAAGTTATTTTGACACCGCACCAACAAAACACAAAACTACATTTAGAGGACAAAAATTTTTGTGGAAAGAACAATTTTTTCATGTTTATACGCTTGGCTTACTTGCCATTTTGAGCGATGATTATTTGATAAGCTCAAATAGAGAAAGCGGAGAAGGACGATACGATATTGTTTTAATTCCTCGCAATGTTAACAGGTCGGTATTCGGGATAATAATTGAAATAAAAAATATAAAAAAACAACAAGAAGACGAAAAAAATAAAGACTTTATAAAACGAATAAATAATAAAATAGACGAAGCTTTAGAACAAATAGAACGAAAAAAATATTATAAAACTTTACTTGCACACAGAATAAAATTAGATAAAATAAAAAGAGTTCCTATTGTTTTTGTAGGAAAAGAACCGTATATAACAAAAAT
>JAOZTW010000313.1 GCA_029938985.1 Bacteroidales bacterium
TCTTCGTTACTTTTGAAATATTAAAATGCTCATTTACAAAGGTAAACTTTAATTATAATATTTCATAAAAGCCTTGAACTTGACACTTGCGAAAAACGCCGAATTTTCCAATTCCTTAAAAACTAAAAATATTAAAAAATGAAAGCTTTATTTAAAGATTTTAAACATGAAATAATTGAAAAAGATATAAATATCGCCGTTGCAAAAATAAAAAAAGAGTCTGTTTCGCTGTATAATGTGGAGAATTTAAAATTAATTTTTAGTTTAATTGACCTTACTTTTTTAAGTTGTACAGATAACAATAGTGGTATAAAAAAAGTTATAAATCAAGTAAATAATTTTGACAAAAATTATCCAGAAATGCCAACTGTGGCAGCAATATGTGTTTATCCAAACTATATTGAGGATTTTCATAAAAAAATTTCACTAAAAAACATAAAATTAGCATCAGTTGTTGGGGGGTTTCCTGCTTCGCAAACATTTTTGGAGATAAAAACAAAAGAAGCTCGTCTTGCTATACAAGTTGGTGCAAATGAATGCGATATGGTAATGTCTATTGGAGAATTTTTAAACAATGAATATCAACATGTTTTTCATGAAATTCATAAAGTAAAACGAGCGATTAACGAAAACACACTTAAAGTAATTCTTGAAACAGGAGTTTTAAAAGACTATTTAAAAATATTTAAAGCAAGTATTCTTGCTATGGAAGCTGGTGCAGACTTTGTAAAAACATCAACAGGAAAAGAAAAAACTGGAGCAACTCCCGAATCTGTTTATGTAATGGCTTTGGCTGTAAAAGATTTTTATGAAAGAACTGGAAAAAAAATTGGAATAAAACCAGCTGGCGGAATTGCAAACGGAGCCGACGCACTTATTTATATCAATATTATCAAAAATGTACTTGGTAATGAATGGTTAAAACCAAACCTTTTTAGATTTGGAACAAGTAGTTTGGCGAACAAAATTATAAATGAAATTTATCAAAATACTGACAAATATTTTGATTCTAGCAATTATTATTAGAAATTTTTTGTAACAATTTTGAAATTACAAGTTTTTTTTATTAATTTGTAGTTTCAATTAAATTAAAATTCAATTCAAAAATAATTTACACAATGCAAGACTGGATAAAAATACAAACGTTTGACAAAATACATCAAGCAGAACTAAGAAAAGACATACTTGAAGAAAATGATATAGAATCAGTGATTATTAACGAAAAAGATAGTCTTTTTTTACTTGGAGAAATAGAATTATATGTAAAAAATAAAGATAAATCAAAAGCAAATGCGTTAATTGATGAATTTTTTGGACTTACAAAAATCAACTCATTTTTTCTTTACAAACCAATTAAACTATTTTATGATATACTTGTAAATGAAGGAATTAATGTAGTTTTAATGGAGAAGAAAGATAAAGATTTCTTATTAGACAATTTTGAACTTTTTATTGAAAATGATAAAATAGAAGATGTAGTTCCATATTTAACTGGCGAAAAACTAACAGGTTGGAAAAAAGTAGAATCTTGTTTACACACTCGTCAAGTTCGGTTTAGAGTAGAAATATTAGATAAAAACAATATTGATGCTATTGTTATAAAGAAAAAAGATTCTAATTTGCATGTAGAAGAAATTAATATTTATGTGCAAGATGAAAGTTTTGAAAAAGCAAAAACCACTCTAACTATTCTACAAGATTGGGTGATAGTAAAAACTTACGATAAACTACACAGAGCAGAAATTAGAGAAGATTTACTTGGGAAAAACAATATTAGAGCAATTATCAAAAAGAAGACAACTAATGAGTATGATTTATTAGTAAAAACCGACCTGTTGAATAAATCATTAGATGTTATTAAAAATAAGAAAGAATGGATTAAAATAGCATCTACAAATTCGAACTATAAAGCCCAAATAGTAAGAGAAAAATTAGAATTAGAAAAAATTGATGCAATTGTTATTAATCAAAAAGATAGTATGTTTTTACTTGGAGAATACTATTTGTATGTAGATGAAATAATGGTGGATAAAGCAAAAAAAATATTAGAATTAAATTAAAATTAGATTTTAAAAGTCATAGTTACACTTTAAAAACAAAAAATTGAAAAGCAAAAATCTAAAATTAAGGATATTATCTGCGGCTATTTTTGTAGGAATTTTTATTGTAGGAATTTTTATACACCAACTTTTATTTTTGTTAGTGTTTTCTCTTTTTATGATAATTGCAATGTGGGAATTTTATGGATTATTTAAAAAAAGACAAATAAAAACACAAAAAATTATTGCTATTATTTTTGCAAATGTCATATTTATTTATACATATCTCTATGCACAGAAGTTAATTTCGCCAAAACTTATTTTTGCATTACCTGCTCTAATATTTCCGATTTTTGCTTTTGAATTATTTAAGAAATCAAAACCTCTTGAAAATATAGCTTTTACATTTCTGGGGATAATATATATAGCTGTACCTTTTTCATTGTTTAACTTGCTTGTATTTCCAGAGATAACAGGAAATAAATTTACTTATAAACTTCTATTTAGTTTTTTTATTCTAATTTGGTCTTATGATACTGGTGCATACTTTGTTGGTTCACTGATTGGTAAAAACTTATTTTTTGAACGTATTTCTCCCAAAAAAACATGGGAAGGAACCATAGGTGCTTTTTTTGTAACATTAGCAGTCTCGATTGTTGTGTACTATATATTTGACATTTATAAAATATACGATTGGATTATTCTTTCATTTATTATCTCTTTTGGAGCAATTTTTGGCGATTTAGTTGAATCTATGTTTAAAAGAACTCTTAAAATAAAAGATACAGGAAAAATTATGCCTGGACATGGTGGAATTCTTGATCGTTTTGATAGTGCAATGTTTACAGTTCCCTTTTTTATTATTTATATTTTAATAAAAGAAAGTATTTAATTTTTAATAACAATTTCTACAAAATGATAAGAATTCACAAACAAGGAATTAAACCAATATCGCTAACATTAGTTTTTTTGATAATAGTAAATGTTATTGTTTATATTTCCATATCCATAAATATTATTGTATTTAGTATAATAAATATTATGTCGTTAATGGTATTTACTATGGTAACTCGTTTTTTTCGTAATCCAAAAAGAGAAGTTGTCGAAAATCCATATTTTATATTAGCACCAGCTGATGGCAAAATAGTTGCTATTGAAGAAATAGAAGAAAATGAATATTTTAAAGAAAAAAGAATTCAGATTTCTATATTTATGTCAATATATAATGTTCATTCAAACAAACTAACATCAAGTGGAAAGATAAAATATACTAAGTATCATAAAGGCGATTTTTTGTTAGCAAAACACCCAAAATCATCTGTAAAAAACGAAAGAAATACTGTTGTTGTAGAGACAAATAGCGGTCATGAAATTTTGACACGACAAATAGCTGGAGCAGTTGCACGACGAATAATCTGTAATGTAAAAGAAAATGATATTGTAAAACAAGGAGATGAATTTGGCTTTATAAAATTTGGTTCTCGTGTAGATATTATTCTTCCTTTGGAGGCAAAAATAAAAGTTAAACTACAACAGAAAGTTCAAGGAAGTCGCACTGTTATCGCAGACTTGTATTAAATGGTTGGCATTTTTCATAAATACAAATTGTAAAAATTTAAGAATCTTGATTTTTATGTTTTTATGAATGTAAGTAGCTACATTATGAAGCCCAAGAAAAAATTTTTTAGACGAACTTGCATATAAAATACAAGAACAAAGAAAAAAAAATGAAAAAAAAAAGAATGAAAAAATGCTTTGGAAAAAGGAAAAAACGAACGAAACTTTGAAATTGCCAAAATAATGAAATTTAAAAATAGACCTTTTGGTGAAATTATTGAATTTACTGGACTAACAAAAAAACAGATTGATAAGCTATAATAATATGCAGGGTTTGTTCATAAAAAATGCAAAAACATACTTAGCACATCAGGTTGTGTTTACTGTGCATTGCTGTAGTTGCAGATTTATCTGCTTTGTTACTGCAACTTTAGTTGCAGATTCGAGGCTTCGCTAATGTATTTTTTTCTACAAAAAAATATACTATTTTTTAAAATATAGAATCATATTTACTTTGTTTTTTTTAGTATTTAATTTTATAAACATCTGAAATATAACAAAATAAATTTACAATAATATTTTTATGAACAAACCCTGTAATAATATGGAATTGGAAAATAATAAGTTCGGGAATTGCTAAATTAGTTTGCAATTTCTATGATTTAAAACAAATTACTAATAATATTTTTTTGAAACTTTATTTTATGTTCAAAAAAAAGTGAAATAATGACGCAGTTTCTGTAGTTCTTTTTAACAATTCCAAAAAATAATATTTGTTTATATTCAAAATAACAGTTAAATTTTTATTGAATTTATGAAAAAAAATATTGCTGTAATATATGGAGGTTTTTCATCTGAACATGAAATTTCTGTTCAAAGTGGTTTGTATGTATCATCGGTTATTGACCGAGAAAAATATAATGTTTATAATATATTAATTTCAAAACAAAATTGGAAATGTACAAATAAAAACGAAAAAATTGATAAAAGTGATTTCTCAATTAATAATAATAATAATAAAATAAAATTTGATGTTGCTTTAATTTTAATACATGGTACTCCTGGAGAGAATGGAATCCTACAAGCTTATTTGGAAATGTATAATATTCCATATTTAGGTTCAAATGTTTTAACTTCTTCTCTTACATTCAATAAATTTTATTGTAACAATTATTTGCGAAACTATCAAATTAAGATGGCAGAATCTGTTTTGATTAGAAAAAATGATAAACTAAATACAAGTAAAATTATCAAAAAACTTTCGTTACCAATTTTTGTAAAACCAAATGCAGGTGGTTCAAGTTTTGGTATAACAAAAGTAAAAAAAGAATCTGAATTAATTGTTGCAATTAACCATGCACTCACAGAGTCAGACGAAGTAATAATTGAACAATTTATAAAAGGAAGAGAAATAACTTGTGGACTCACAAAAATAAACGGAGAATTAAAAGCGTTTCCTCTTTGTGAAATTGTGAGCAAAAACGAATTTTTTGACTACGAAGCAAAATATAATTCAAGTCTGAATGAAGAAATTGTTCCTGCTCCAATTGCTGAGGCAATAGCCAATAATTGTACTCATATTTCAAAAAAAATATATCAAATATTAAACTGTTCTGGAATAGTAAGGATTGATTATATTTTTTCAGATAATGTTTTTTACTTTCTTGAAATAAATACGATTCCAGGAATGACCTCAGAAAGTCTTGTTCCTAAAATGATAAAATATGCAAATATTAATATTACTGATTTATATACAAGCTTAATTCAAAATATAATATCTAATTAAAATTAGATATAAACAGAACACCGTTAATTGAAATTACTAATTACTAATTGGTTTACTCTTTATAATTTAATCATTTATCAAAATATTTTTATGAAAACTTTAACAAAATTATTTCCTGTATTGCTTTTTTTTATCGTGTTATCATCGTGCGATGTCTCTGAAAAGGGTTTTAGCGACACATATTTTACTTCAGATACAATAACACAAGTAGTTATAGACACAAATACTGCAATACAAAAAATTGTTATTTTTGATTTTACAGGTATAAGATGCTCAAATTGTCCAGACGCACATGAAACATTAGAACAATTATTGGGTGTACATGGTAGTAAAATAATTCCAATTGCAATACATTGCACGAGTTTAGCAATTCCTTATGGAAGTAATTATGATTTAGACTTCACAACAGAAGGAGGTGACGAGATAGCAGAAGAGTTTGGTATAACCGCAATACCCACTGGTTTAGTAAATTATTATAATAAAAATAATCTAATTGGACATACGGCTTGGGCTGACGAAATAGTTCAATATATTGAAAAAGAAGCTGAACTAAAAATTGACATCTCAAATATTTACGATGAAACAAGTAAAAGTCTAACTTCTGAAATAACTACGACTACACTTTCCGATTTTGATGCAAATTTAAAACTTGTTGTTTTTTTATTAGAAAGTAATATTATTGAAAATCAAGCAACTAACGAAGGAGATGGAATTATATATGATTACGAACATAAACATGCGTTAAGAAACATATTAACTGCTACTTTTGGAGACGAAATTTTGAGTAATCCTGCTTTAACTGATAGCGAAGAAATAAAAACTTTTACAACAACTTTGTCAGATGAATGGAATGCAACTAATTGTAATATTGTTGCTTTTGTTTATAATGATGAAACTAAACAAATTATTAATGTTGAAGAAGCTCATTTGATTGACCATAATAAGGCATTTTAAAATAAATAATTAACCAACTTAAGCGATGTTATTTTTATTTTTACCAATTCAATAAATATAATAATATCAAGA
>JAOZTW010000314.1 GCA_029938985.1 Bacteroidales bacterium
TTTTTCTACTAAGGTTTTAAATAAAAAATAAGGTTTTTAAAGAACAAAAAAGTGTTACAATTTTTTTACTCCATCACAATATTTAACTGTAACCTCGGCAAAAATTATTACTAACCACTAACAACTTTATTAGGCTAATTAAAAAAGCCCTTAAACGGTTTTGTTTAAAGGCTTTTTTTGCAACTCAAATGCTCTGTAATCTGTTGATATGTAATATAAAACGGGACTTAGAGCATCTTGCGGTGAGATTTAAAGCTCATGTTATATTTTTCATTTTATTTCATTACTTTTTAAGTCTATTGGTAAAATATCAATTATTTTAATTTTGCATTTATTTGATTTTTTTGGCGTTTTTCACAAGTACCAATTTCTTCGTTACTTTTGAAATATTAAAATGCTCATTTACAAAAGTAAACTATAATTCTAGTATTTCAAAAAAGCCTTGAACTTGACACTCGTGAAAAACGCCATAATTTTCAAGTAATTTATAACGGTAGTGAGAAAATTATTTATTTCAAAATTCATTGGAAAAAACTTCCCAAATAGTTTTATTGGTAGAAAAAATAAAATGATTTAGCAATATTTATAATTGCTAAATATTTTCAAAAAATGAAATAAATTTTTCAGTTGGCACTGAAACACAAATTCTTGAAAAATTTGATACATCAATATCTGTTCGTTTGGTAAAGAAATTCAACGGTACACTACCAATTCTTTTTTTAAGTAACTGCTCTGAACTTTTATTTACGATTACAAATATTCCAACTGGTGTAGATTTTTGATAAAACTCAACAGCAAGTAATTTTTTATCTTTCAAATATTTGATATTCTTCTTAATATCTGTTGTTGTTTTTTCTTTAAACTCTTCACATATTTGTTTTCCTTCATCGGTTGAAAGTAATTTTTCAATTAATATTTGAGAAAAAGCACACACTCCATTGCATGAATATAGTATTCTTACAGCAATTTCTTTGTTAAGTTCCTCGTTTTGTGTGTGAATAAAACCAGTCCTAAGTCCACTCAAACCAATAGATTTACTAAAACTTTCAGTAATAATTACATTTTTGAATTGTAAAAGTTTTTTGTAAATATCATCAGTTTTGTTATTAAATAATCGTCTGTATGGACCATCCCATATTACTGTTGCATTGTGTTTTTCGAGAACTGATACAATGTTAAGTAATTTTTCGTCAGGATATTTATTGCCCACAGGATTGTTTGGATCACAAATTATTACAGCAGAGTTGCTATATTTTTCTGGATTTTCAAGTAGTTTTTCATAACGAGAATAAAAATTATGTTTTATATTAAGAATTTTAAAAATATTTGAATATGCTCCCCAAAACATTGCATGAGAATAAATTTTTTCTAATTTCAAACTTTGTAAAACAATGTTCAAAGCATGCATACCTCCTCCTGTAACCATAATATTCTCTTTCTGAGTTTTATTAGCAAAGTACTCATTATTAATAGCTTCCTTCAATAAGGGCATTCCTGTAGTTGGTGCATAAATTTGCATTTCGCTTGTTTGATAATCTAATTTTTGAGCAATAGAATTCAAATTTATTTTCACCACCGCATTCACACCTCTGTTAAGAGATAAATATTTACGTCCTGTTTCTTTTTCTAGTTTCTTTATTTCTTCTCCAATTGCTACTATTGCTGAGTATTTAGCTCCGCTAAGTTTTACATTCATAATTGTATAATTTGTATAATAAATAAGACCAACACCGTAAATGGCAAGTAGGAATTAATAATTGGTTTATACCTTAAATTTCAAGCATTTTTAAAAAACACTTTGTTAATAAAACAAAGTTTTACACAAAAAAATATTAATGCTCAAAAAACAAGATTTTAAATATTCTTAAAATTTGTGTTTACTCTATAAATAAAAATTTCAAAAAGTAACAAATAAATTGACATTTTGAAAAACATCGAATAATGTATTATTTTAAATCAGAAGATTCTAATACAAAAATATCCGAAATTTTTGCATCAAAAAATTTTGCTATTTTTAATGCTAATGTTGAAGATGGGCTAAATTTCCCGATTTCTAAAGAATAAATTGTTTGTCTTGATACATTTAGATTTTTTGCTAATTCTGCTTGTGTAATTTTCCTTTTTTTACGTTCTACTCTAATCGAATTTTTCATTTTTTATAAATATTTTCAATACATTATTAATGGCAAGTAGAGTTTACATTGCTAAACACACCTGTCTCTTTTTACTTTTTAGGCACATTAAAATGTACTGTCAACAAATTTAAACAATCTGTTTAAATCGTTAATTGTTTGTAATAAAGAAATATACGCTTAGTATATTCTGTTTTATAATCTTTTACAATTTGAAAATCTTTTCTATTTTTGAATTAAGAATTTTGGCTATTTCTCTTGCTAAACTAATTGTTGGTATTACCTTTCCATGCTCAAGCTCTCTTAAACTATTTGCAGAAATATCTGCTCTGTTTGCAAGTTCTTCTCTTGTCATGTTTAGTTTTAAACGGGTATTTTTAATTGTATTCCTCATAGTTATCAAAATTTAATATTCTTTATATAAAAATATTGCCAACAATAATCAAACCAATTTTATAATGCTGAACTCATTGCATATAAAAACGTTCTAAATGTACCGCATACTATACATTTAGATAGATAAAAAAAACATCTATTTTTGAAAAATAAATGTGAAATTAGTATTTTTTTTCCTTAGTGAAAATGAAATAATAAGTTGTGCCAAAATGCGTCTTTTTTGTGTTCTTCTATTATTTTAACAAATCTGTAAATAGTGTGCTATTTAATGACTTTTTTAAAATTTGAAAAGGGCAAAATAAACAAGTAGATTAGGGTTAGTTATTTTTTCGTTTTCACTAAGTGAAAACGAAAAAATAAGTTGTGCCAAAATGCGTCTTTTTGTGGTTTTTTACAATTTGAATGTAAACGTATAATAGCAACAAGCTATTTAAGTGTTTTTTCAAAAGCAGTAAAAGGGCTAAATAAAGGTGTAGTTTGGAGTTCCTTAATTTTTTTCATTCACTAAAAAAATAATAGTTAGCTATTTGAGCTATAAAAAGTTTAATATTTTTGAAAACCAATTATCAAAAATGTTTGATACACTCAAGTTTCTCAAATGTAAAGTTTAAGGCATTTTGAAATATGTATTTGTGAAACATGCAGAACTTTGTCTTAGCTAAGCAAGAGATTTCAAAAAACCAATCGTGCTTGTGGAGTAATATTTTGCTCTACAAAATCACCTTTTAATAATTTAAAATATCCAGTAATTGCAATCATTGCTGCATTGTCGGTTGTAAATTTTTTTTCTGGAATATGTGCAGTCCAGCGATATTTTTCTGCAAAAACATTTAATCTATTTCTAAGTTCTGAATTTGCGGCAACTCCACCACCAATTGTAACTTCTTTTATACCAGTTTCTTTAACAGCTTTGCGAAGTTTACCAAGCAATATATCAACTATTGTTTTTTGTAGTGAAGCAGCTAAATCATTTTTATTTTCATTAATAAAGTTTGTATTTTTTTTTAACTCGTCTCGTAACAGGTATAAAAATGATGTTTTAAGACCACTAAAACTAAAATTAACTCCTTTTGCTCTTGGACGTGGAAAAATAAAGGCTTCGGGATTACCGTCTTTTGATAATTTATCAATAACAGGACCTCCAGGATAATCAAGTCCCATTACTTTAGCACATTTATCAAAAGCTTCTCCTGCTGCGTCGTCAATTGTTTCGCCAATAATTTCCATATCAAAATAATCACGAACCACAACAATTTGGGTATGTCCACCAGATACAAGTAAACTCAAAAAAGGAAATTTTATAGTTGCTTTATCTTTTCCTTTTTCATTTATAAAATGCGATAAAATATGAGCTTGCAAATGATTTACTTCAATTAAAGGAATATTGTTAGACAACGCAAAACCTTTTGAAAATGAAGTTCCTACAAGCAATGAGCCAAGCAGTCCAGGACCTCTGGTAAATGCTACGGCATTAATATCCGATTTTTGTATTCCTGCATCTTTAATTGCTTTATCAACAACTGGAATAATATTTTGTTGATGTGCACGAGACGCTAATTCTGGTACAACTCCTCCATAAGCATTATGAACCGACTGATTGGCAATAACATTAGATAACAGAAATTTATCTTTAATAATAGCCGCAGATGTGTCATCACAGGAAGATTCAATTCCAAGAATAATTTTCATTTTCAAATTTTGTTTCAATTAATTCAAATATGTAAGTTTAAAAATAATTAAATAATTCTATTAAGTGAAAAAGAAAAAATAATTAACTCCAACCTACTTGTTTATTTTGTTTTTTTAATAATTTAAGAAGTCATTAAATAGCTCGCTATTTGCAGATTATTAAATTATTAAAAGAAAAAAAAACGGTGTATTCATAAGTTACTTATTATTTCATTTTCACTTATATTAAAACCAAAATAATTTTAATATAATAAAATTTATCGAAATATTTTTAAATTTTTATTTATTTTCAGATTTTAAAGTTTCTCTAATTTTTAATTCTACTTCTTCAAATAGCTCTGGATTGTCTTGAAATAATTGTTTCACATTTTCTCGACCTTGACCAAGTTTAGTTTCTCCATAGCTAAACCAAGATCCACTTTTTTTCACAATATTCAAATCTGTTGCCATATCAAGAACTTCTCCTGCCTTAGAAATTCCAACACCATACATTAAATCAAATTCAATTTTTCTGAATGGAGGAGCCACTTTGTTTTTTACAACTTTAACACGTGTACGGTTTCCTTTAATATGATCTCCGTCTTTTATTTGTCCAATTCTTCTTATATCAATACGTTGTGAAGCGTAAAATTTTAGAGCATTACCACCAGTTGTAGTTTCTGGATTTCCGAACATTACACCTATTTTTTCTCTTAATTGATTAATAAAAATAACGAGAGTATTGGTTTTACCAATATTTGCTGTTAGTTTTCGTAATGCTTGTGACATAAGTCTTGCTTGCAATCCCATTTTTGAATCTCCCATGTTTCCTTCAATTTCTGATTTAGGAGTAAGTGCTGCTACCGAGTCTATTACAATAATATCAACTGCTCCAGAACGCACAAGATGGTCGGCAATTTCCAAAGCTTGTTCTCCGTGGTCTGGTTGCGAAATAAGAAGGTTGTCTGTATCAACTCCTAATTTTTCTGCGTAAAAACGGTCAAAAGCATGTTCTGCATCTATGAATGCTGCAATTCCGTCAAGTTTTTGAGCCTCAGCAATTGCATGAATTGCTAAAGTAGTTTTACCAGAAGATTCTGGTCCATATATTTCAACAACTCTACCTCTTGGGTAGCCACCTATTCCCAAAGCATCGTCCAATGCAATAGAACCTGATGGAATAGCAGGAATATCAACTATGGGTTGTGAACCAAGTTTCATTATTGCACCCTTACCATAATCTTTGTCAATTTTATCCATTGTAAGCTTTAAAGCTTTCAGCTTTTTTGCTTTTAAATCATTGTTATCTGATTTTACCATAATTTTATTTTGTATTTACTTGGTATTTTTCAAAATATCAATTTCTTTTTTACTTTTGAAATTTTTTAATAACACCTAATATTATTTATAATTAAATTTGTGTATTTTAATTTACAAAATTAGTAAAAAAAATTAATTTTGTCAATTTTATTTTAATAATTCTTGAAATTTTTATATTTACTGTTTATACAAATAATAAGATTATGTTTTATAACACACTAAATATGAATATATAATATTGCAAAATCAATAATATAATTATTAAAATATTTTACATTTTTTATAAATTAATTGAATCTTAAGCTGTATAATATAGTGAAAAAAATCGAATTATTAATGTTTTTAACTGTTTTATTACATATTTTACTAAATGAATTTAAAGAGAACCGTCAGGAAAACTTTTCAGCTTTTTAAAAAATATACAATTTGCAGTAGAAACAAGGAATGCCATGACTTGACACCATATTTTACATAACACCGTAAACGGAAATTAGGAATTAAGAATTGGTTTACACCTTAAAATTATTTATTTCTACTTTACTAAGTTAAAAACCCTAATTATAAGACTTTTAAGCACCAAAGGTGCGTAATCAAAAGCCTTGCTTATAAGGGCAAGGTAAATTATTTCGTTTTATATAGTTAGCACCAAAGGTGCGAAATATCTTACATTAGTGAATAGATTACACACCTTTGATGCTTATAGACAAATACAATAATTTCTCTTGTGCTTACAGACAAGCGTATTGATTATCACGCCTTTGGCGTTTGCTTTAACTTCGTAAAGTATAATTATAAATAAGTGTGTAAAAAAACAAAAAAACTTCCAACTGAAAAGTCGGGAAAACTTTTTATCATAACATTAAAGCATTGATTAATTGCT
>JAOZTW010000914.1 GCA_029938985.1 Bacteroidales bacterium
TGAGGATTTTAAAATAATCAAAATAACGCTGTAATTTGCATTTATGAAAAATGCCGTAATTTCTTTATCTCTTTTGGGTGTCGTGCTGTGTGTATTATACCCAAGAGTATTAACAATTTATTCGTTACTTTGAAAATAATTTTCCAACTTTTCATTACGATTGCAAAGCGATATAAATTGTTGTCCGTTGGCAAATAAGGTTCTGAAGGAAATACTTTTGGATTTTCCTCTATCTTGTCTGTTAATTTATCTACCTCACTAATGAATTTTTGAGCATTTTGTTCGGAATTTTGACGGATATATCCAGTAATTTCACGACCTTGCATATCAAACTGTTTTTTGATTTTTGTTTCTCGTTTCATTACCATGTTTTTATACTGTCTTTAAATTCTTTCATTGTCATTTCTCTACCTGTAGTCTCTGCTTCAAAAATTCCTTTGCGAAATTCTCGTAAAGTAGTGCCATATTCAGGTATAAAATCATCCAATTTCTTGTCATCATTAAATTGTTTATTCCACTGTTTAAAAGTTATCTGTTCACTTATTTCCGTATTTTTAATATTTGCAGATTTTAAAACAATAAATATTTCAACTTCTTGATTTACAAATTTATCAAACTGCGGAATTTTTATCATTCCGTTTTCTAATACTGTTGTTTCAAATTTATATGCTTCCATTTTTGTAGTTTTTTATATGTTTCTTAGCCAATAATAAATAAAAAAACAGCCCAAAAGTAAGATTTAGGCTGTTATTTTTATTTTTAGTGAACTACTTTTAATAAATCACCTGTTCTGTAAAATGCTCCAACTGTTAATCCGCCTGCTTTTGCAGTTGTATTATCAGCATATTCAGGTAATCCAACTACTTGCATTTTTGAGGTTGGATATGTTGTGCCAATCCCGACATTTCCGTTTTTATCAAATGTTGTGGTAGCGGCAAAAGTTGCATCTGTTGTTGTTCCTATTTCTAAAATGTTACCAGTTCCTTGCTGAGAAATTCTAGCTGCTTTAAATGTGCTATTTCTTTTTACATCTAAATAACCAATTATTCCTACACCAACAGATGGTGGAGATGTGGAGTGGAAATTTCTCACCAATAATATATCATCAACATTAAAGGTAAATCCTGTTGTTATACTCCCCGTTCCAATACTAATACTACCAGAAGAGTATGTAATATTATCTCCAGATTGTGTCCAAAGTGAAGAGCCTCCAGCAATAGTTGAAGGTTTCCATGAACTACCATCAAATGCTAAAATATGTCCGTTTGTAGCTCCTGTTGTGTTTACATCTGATAAATTTGAAATTGTACTTGGTATTGTAGGTAAACTACTTAGGCTACTATATTTACCGTCAAATAATGTAGGCAAGTTTGTAAGACTATTATAATTACCGTCAAAATCATCACTTACATCAGTATCCCAACCGTTAAAATCTGGTAAATTCAACAAATTATTATAGTCTACATCAGTTGTCATTTGTCCATGTTCAAATTTATCTGATGCTGAATTATATATTAAGATGTCTCCGTCTTGTACTCCGGTCATGTCAATATAAGAAATTGAACCTGCTGAAAATGCAAATGGTACAGTTGCAAATTCTATCGTTCCTAAAGTCAAACTCCAGTCAAATTGATTAGTCGGGTCATAATCTAGTGTTACTTCAAGTTAATAATGTCTGGTATATGCTTTTTATTATCCACACACTAAATATCGTAATAAAAAAAAGGACACCACATTAATATTTGTTTTAAAATAGTTTGCGTACTAATATTATTATTTGTATTTTTA
>JAOZTW010000315.1 GCA_029938985.1 Bacteroidales bacterium
GTATCGACGCATGAAAAAAGCAAGCACCAAAGGTGCGAAATCAATAGCCTTGCCTGTAAGGGCAAGGTTCTACGAATTAGAAAAACCATAGCACCAAAGGTGCGAAATCAATAGCCTTGCCAGTAAGGGCAAGGTATCGACGCATGAAAAAAGCAAGCACCAAAGGTGCGAAATCAATAGCCTTGCCAGCAAGGTATCGACGCATGAAAAAAGCAAGCACCAAAGGTACGAAATAACTTACATTAGTGAATAGATTACGCACCTTTGGTGCTTATAGGCAAATAGATAATTCCTCTTGCCCTTACAGACAAGTCTGTTGATTATCACGCCTTTGGCGTTTACTTTAACTTCGTTAAGTAGAATTATTCACGTTTTTGAAAAACGATAAGTTCATTTGTTTTTTTTAAAATATCAGTAAAAAAAAGTTATAAATATTCATACTCTTCCACTGTGTAAAAAGTTTCTCTAATAAATAAATTACTTTTAATTTCCACATAATCATCCACTTGTGAGTTGTTAAATTTGTATTCTGCCGAGTTATCAAGTAAATTTGTTGAACTATTGTCTGACAGCTGTTCTAATTTGTAACTATCAGGATAATAGATTTTTATTGTAATTAAATCAGTTGATGGAAAGGCAAAATCAATAGGAAACATTCTTTTATCTTCTTTAAAACGGTGTTTTTTGTTGTGTTTAATCAAAAAAGGATTAATATACGAAATCTTATTTTCGTTAAAAGGATTTTTATCTACATGATAATAAACATTGATTATTAAAGGAAAATTATTTATGTATTCATTTTCTACGGAAAAAACTGTCTAATTCTAAATTTGCTACCCCTAAATCTAAATATTCTAAAAAAAAGTCTTCATCGTTTTCAAAATATAATTCTCGCATTGATAAAGCCAAATAACCATCAAATTCATAGTTACATTTATAAATAGTTTTTTCTTTGTTTGTGTAATCAATATTCAATTCTCTTTTTCTATAATTTTGATTTGGAATAGGAATTTCTATCCATTCTGGATTTTTCATATTTAAAACATAACCCCAATAATTCAAATCTTGAACCGAGAGTAAATAAGGTGATCTATATTGACTTGTAGCATCAAAGTAAAGTATAATTTTTCCCAATTTTTACTGCACACAATATATGATTAAAACCAATAGACAAAGGAATTTCTTTAACCACTTTTCCATGACTTTTTGTGCTAATTAACATTGGATAAGCTTCAAAACCTGCATTTTTCAAAAGTGCTATAAGTAACAAATTTATTTCCGCACTGTTTCCCCTTTTATCAATTATTAAATTTGAAATATTTTTAGTAGGATATTTAGTATATCGGTTATTCCACTTGTAATTTTGTGAAACATAATCATATATTTTTGTGATTTTTTCTGTATTTGAAGAGCTATTGCTAATTAATTTATTATTTATTTTGGTTAACAAAGAACGCTTTGGTCTTTTTAAATATTTTTTTATCAAAGGAACACTTAACATTTTTTTGGTAAAATTCTTCCAAGATGGAACAAACTCATAAAATCTATATTCTGAATATGATACAATACTCATAAACTCAATTAATTGAAATTGTATTGCCTCTAAATTATCATACAAACAAAAAACAAAATCCTCGTCTTGAATCGCTTCAATGTTTTCTAATTCCCATTTTGATATAGTTTTATTTTGATATTTATTTATTATATTTTTACCTGTATAAACAACCGAATACCTGAATCTGTTTAACGAAATATCAGACTCGAACAAACTGTAAATTGTTGGGATTTTTGATTGAAAAACCCAAGCATCTAAATAACGAAAATTACGAAATTCAACAGTAAATTTATATTCAATTATTGAGCCTACCTGCACCGCTGGGAAAGTAAAAGATATTTGTTTATAGTTTGCATCTTCCTCGGTTACATAAAATTGATTTTTTTCTATTTTTGTTATTCTCGAAATATCATAAGAATCTGTATTTATAGTTTGAGCTCTTAAATTTTTAATATCTTCAATATTATCTTTGTAACGATACATAATTTGCTGATTTGCCAAATCATAACCATTTTTAGAAAGTATTTTTATCCGATAATATTTATCCATTTTTATAATACCTTCGCTATAATACATATAGCCATAACTTTGCAGTACAACAGCAGATGCACTGGTGTCAAAATCACATTTTGTAATATTTTTTTCAAAATTTCTAACTTCTCCCCCATTTCATTTTTTTTTGTGCCGACAAGGTATTAAACCAAAATAAATTTAAACAAATTATTACAAATATTATAAGTATATTTTTCATGATATTAGTTTTAATATAATAAGAATAAGTTGGTTATATGTTTGAAGAAATTGTTTAGGTTACAATTCTCTTGGAAATATAAAAATCAAAATTAATATTTTTTTTTTAATTTCAGATTATTTTTTATTTATTTGTAAAGTTTTAAATTAATAATTAAGATAAACTTTTATAAGTAGGTAATCGTATATAAACGACACTTTTTTATAAGCTATTTTCGTATTAGGCAAGGCGTAAAATAATTGCTTATATGGTAATAATTTACAACGAGACATAATGCTAAAATTGACCTTAAAAAGTGACGCTTTATATTATTAACTACTTACAAAGTCAAAAATTCTAAAAATACTATCTACTATGCTAAAAAATGTTTCAATTTTCAAAAAAATTCTAATATTTTTCATCTCAATTGGTTTAATTGGTGTAGTAGCAGAAAGTTATGTTTCAACACTTATTTTTAAAAAAAATGTAAATGAAACTACAAATACATATTTTAGCAATGACTTAGTTAGAAAAAAAAATGATATAGAAGAACATTTTAATCAAACCCAAAAAAATATAGAAACTATTAGTAAGTTTTTTTCTGTAATAGAAACATTTGAAACACTTAATAATTACTCCAATATTGCAAAAGAAAGTGATAGTGGAAATTTTATTGTGAATACTAAAAAATATAATGAATTGACCTCAAAATATTTCGATTATTTTTCTAATTTTATAAACGATAATGGTTACCATGATATTTTTTTAATTTGTCCAAATCATGGGCATGTAATGTTTACTGTGGCTCACGAAGACGATTTTGGTACAAACTTAAAAACTGGAATTTATAAAAACACACATCTTGCAAAACTGTGGAGAGATGTAGTGAAAAAAAAACAAACTATAATGACAGATTATCAGTCATATTCTCCCTCAAAAGGAAAACAAGCTATTTTTATGGGTACACCAGTTTTTTCTAACAATGTATTAATTGGAGTGCTTGTGTTGCAACTTTCAGATACACAAACTAATAAAAAGGTTTTATCTCATAATAAATTATACACTACTCAAGAGACATACATTGTTGGTAGAACACAAGAAGATGATTATTGTTTAAAATCAAACAGAGAAGTTAAAGTTGGGAAAATCGGTGATTTTAAAAAAGATGAATTTATTATTAAATGTATTGATGAAAAAAGTTCAGGACAATCAAAAAAAATTGGAAGTACTAATAAATTAGAATATGTATATTATACTCCTTTGAATATAAATGATTTGAATTGGGGTTTGTTTACTTCTGTGGCTGTGTCGGAGATAAATGTTCCAATTAATAATCAACTTAAATTTAAAATTGTTTTTATAATTATCGCAATTATATTTATCATTCTTATTTCGTATTTAATTGCTTTATTAATATCAAAACCAATTAATAAGGTAGTTGATAAAGCAAAAATTATTTCAGAACATAAGGAATATATTGTAATTGATAGTACACGTAAAGATGAGTTTGGTGAAATTTTCAAATCGTTCAATACTATTGTCGAGGTTTTTCAAGTAAGAGATAACGAGTTACAAGTTCAAAATGAAGAATATGCAGTTTTGAATGAAGAATATTTAACACAAAATGAAGAGTACGAAAGCTTAAATAAACAATTTAGAATTCAATATGACGAATTAGCAAAAGCGAAGAAAAAAGCAGAAGAAAGCGACAGTTTGAAAACAGAGTTTATCAACAATATGTCGCATGAAATACGTACTCCTATGAATGCAATTCTCGGTTTCTCTCATTTATTGAATAAGAAATTTTCTGAAGATTCGCAACAAAAAAAGTTTATTGAAATAATTATAAATTCTGGAAAACAATTACTTCGAATTATTGATGATATTCTTGAAATATCAAAACTTGGAGCAAATCAGGTAGAAGTGAAGGTAACAAAAGTTTGTTTAAATAACATAATATTTGATTTATTTACTATTTTTGAATTAAAATCTAAAGACAATAATACTCCCTTGCAATTAAAAAATAAAATTTCGGACAAAGCAAGTACAATATATTCTGATGCGGCAAAATTAAATAAAATATTATCTAATTTATTAGAAAACGCTATTAAATTTACTAAAACAGGATATATTGTTATAGGTTGTAAATTAATTGAAATTGAGGATAATAAGTATATTCAAATTTTTGTTCAAGACACCGGAATTGGTATTGATTCTGCTAATCAAAAAATTATCTTTAAGCGTTTTTCGCAAGAAGACAGAAGTTTGGCAAGAAAAGCAGGTGGCTTAGGACTTGGACTATCTATTGCAAAAGAAAATATAGAATTATTAGGAGGAGAAATATCATTGGAATCGGAGAAAGGAAAAGGCACAATTTTTTATGTGCAACTTCCTTACAAACCTGTATTTAGTGCAAACGAAATCAAATTTGCATCAATAAATTCGAATATCAATAAAATTGATGTAAATTCTAATACAATTTTAATTGTGGACGATGAAAAAATTAATATTATAATTCTCCAAAGTTTACTTTATGAAATAGATAAAAATTTTAATATTCTACATGTAGAAAATGGAAAAGAAGCAGTGGATATTTGTAATAAAATACCTGAAATAAAGTTAGTTCTAATGGATTTGAAAATGCCAATTATGAATGGCTTTGAAGCTACAAAACTAATTAAAATGTCTCGTCCTAATTTACCTATTATTGCTCAAACTGCCTTTTCTTCACAAGAAGATAAAAGTAAAGCAAAGTCCGCTGGTTGTGATGATTTAATTACAAAACCAATTAAGGAAGATGTTTTGAGAAAAAAATTAGAAATTCAATTGAAAATTTATTGAGGAACGATTCATAAATAAGTTATGGAATTGGAAAATAATAAGTTAGGAAACTGTTAGATTCGTTTGCTATTTCTACAACTTATTTATAATGAATTATTTGAAACTCTATTTTATTTTCTGAAAAAATTGTGAAATAATGACGCAGTTTCCTAAGTTATTTTTTGACAATTCCTATATATAATTCGTTCCTGCGTTTAAAAAATACTGATAAAGTGAAAAAATATATACCACTACTTGTAACCGCTTTTATTCCCTTATTTTTTTTAATTCCTGTACAAATAAAAGTTGAAACTCCAATGATTTTGGCAGAACGTTTTTTTGAAAACGGAGGTTGGATTGAAATTGTTATACTTGATATTTATGCAATTATATTAGCCTATGTTATTTTGTATAAACAAAAAATTAAAAAAATTCGCACATTGTATTGGAGTGTTTTTTCGTTAATTTTTTTCACTCAATTTGTGTTGGGTTTGTTGATTAACGAAAAATTTTTGATGTCTGGAGATATTCACTTACCCGTTCCCGCTTTAATTATTGCAGCTCCAATTTATAGAGGAAGTCGTTTTTTTATGCCAATATTAGTTATGTCAACAATATTAATTGTGGGACCAGCCTGGTGTTCACACCTTTGTTATATAGGAGCTTGGGATAATATTATTTCTAAAAAAAGAAAACCAAAACAGGTAAATAGAAAATTTACAATTATTTTTAGATATGCAATGTTAACATTTGTTTTGTTTTTAACTCTGTTGCTCAGATATTTAAAAGTCTCAACAATTGTCGCATTCTCTTTTGCTCTCGTTTTTGGAATTGTAGGCGTTATTATAATGCTACTTTTTTCTTTCAGGCTTGGATATATGTTTCATTGTACAACTTATTGTCCCATTGGTGGTTTGGTGTCGCTTGTTAGTAAAATATATCCTGCAAGAATAAAAATAAAAAAATCAAGTTGTACACTATGTAACATGTGTTCAGTTGATTGCAAATACGATGCCTTGTCGGTAACGGATATAAAATCTGGAAAAGCGGGTTGGAATTGTACTTTGTGTGGAGATTGTCTCGATTCCTGCCATTCAAATTCGTTGTATCTCTCTTTTTTTAATAGGAAAAAAAATGCTTGGAATTATTATATAGCTATTATTATAGGTTTACATGCTGTATTTTTGGCACTTGCAAGATTGTAAAATTATATGATTATAAATCAATAGACTATAAGGCATATTAAAATAAATAATTAACCAATTTAAGCGATGTTATTTTTATTT
>JAOZTW010000316.1 GCA_029938985.1 Bacteroidales bacterium
AATTCTAATATTTCAAAAAAGCCTTGAACTTGACACTCGTGAAAAACGCCTAAATATAGGACACTCCCAAAAACTTAAAAATCAGGTATTGTATTATTTAGTACCAGACAGCAAGACTGTTTTATTACAGAATCGATGATTGGTTAAGAAATTCTTCAGCATTATAAATTGGGGTGATAATTGAAATTAGAGGTAGTCTCATTTTTTATAAAAATAAAATTGTTCCTGAGTTGAATATTCTGTTTTTTCTATAAAATTTTGCTTCTTTAATAAATTGATTATTTGTTCTATTTTTTCTTCTCCAATAAATTTTTTATGCAGCTCTATTTGTAATTTATTTATTCCAGAAAAATTTATTTTTGGTATCAAGTCATATTCAGCACCTTCAATATCTATTATCAAATAATTTGCATTATAATTTGCAATTATTTCATTAATATTTGTTGTTCTTAAATTTAATTTTGTTGCTGTATCTGTTAATTTTAACAACGATGATGCCCAAACATCATTTGGCTCGGCATAAAAATTAACCTCTCCTTTTTTATCTGTAACTAAAGAAATATTTAACTCTGGCTTCACATTATTTATTTTGTATAATTTTCTTATTCTTTTTTCTAAAAACGGATTAGCTTCGTAGGTTTTTACGTTCTCATTTCCAATCTGTTTGGCACAATAAGCAGATAAAAGACCAAGTCCACTTCCTATTTCTAAAATCTTATCTTTTTTTTCAAGTGTATTTATTAAAATATTAATTTCGCCGTCTTCATAGCTTTTATCAAATAGAGCCTTTAGCATTGGAAACGACCATTTATAATCTACCGGAATTTTAATTCCATTTATAGTTGTATAAGGATAAATCAAAAATCTTAAAAAAAAGAATAATGAGTTAGTTTTTCGTTTAGTGTGCCAAAGTATTTTTTGTGAATTTGTCATTTTTTTAATAGAGCTTTTATTTTTTTAACAAATGCTTTTGTTAATAGAATGAAATGATTAGACCATGCCAATTCTTTATATATATTGAAAGCAATTTTTATGTTTTTAAATATTAATTTAGGTCTTTTTAGTGTGTAGAAAAAAACGTCAACAAGTGTGTTAAAAGCGTGTTGTTTTACATAAATGTTATCAATTGGAATTCCTATTGATTTATGAAAATTTTTAAAATAATTATATGCAGAAATTAGTTTTTCAAAATTGGACTCCGATGTCCAAACACCGTCGCCAGTAATTCTATAAACAGCTGTAATTTCTTCTAACCTGTGTATTTCGCCAAATAATGAGAACAATAAGCCTAAATATCTGTCTCCTCCCGAATTTTTTGCATCTAATCTGTTCATATATTCACTAACCATTGGCGAGTTTCTATACATCATAGTTTGAGTAGGTGGGACAAAACCTTTTATTATATCATGAATTGTATAAATATTCTTCTCATAAAAATCATCTTTCCATGTTTTTCCATTTTTATCTACAATCAATCTATCAGTAACAACGAGTGAGCAGTTCGGATTTGCTTTTAAATAATCTACTTGTTTTTGGAGTTTCAGTGGGTCTGTCCAGTAGTCATCGCCTTCGCAGATGGCAATGTATTTGCCTTTTGTTTGCAGGAGATTATGAAGCATATTAAACCTACCAGTTGCATTTCCGTTGATATAAATTACATTTTTCCTGTCATGTAAAAATAATCTTATTTTAGAATAATATTTTTTTGCATATTCAATACATAACTCTCTTGTTCCATCTTTTGAAGCGTCTTCTCCAAGAATTATTTCAAAATCAAAATTAGTTTTTTGCATTAAAATACTATCTATACATTGTTTTATAAAACCTATATGTTGATATGTTACAACAACAACAGAAACTAATGGTTTAATAAGATGACAACTATTATTGTATTCTTTTACTATTCGTTTATATTCTAATTTCATATTAAGAATTGCTTTAGACGTGTTCCTTCTAATTCTAAATAAATCTCATCTATTATTTCTTTATTTAATTCAGTTTTCCATTTATCTTTTACTTTTTTATCTTTAAAAACGCTATAAGGATTGTCTGTATGCGTTGATGTAGAGCTTTTCACAAAATCAGTTGTTTGTTGTGTTAGCTCTAAATTTAAAAACGAAAATATTTTTTCTGTTTCCTGTTTTGTGTTTTCGGTAAGCTTATTATAATTTACTAAATAAAACTGATTTTTATATTTTGTTTGTAAGTCTAAATATAAATTTGCAATTTCTCTCCACTTATAAAACCCGAAAAAATTTTCCTCTTTTGCTTGATTTTTACAATGCCCAAATCTCCATTCCTTTTCTATAACCGAATCAATAGGAAATTCTTTTGGATTTTGCAACCAAGAATTAATTACGGCACACGGATGCCTAACAATACCAATCATTTGAAGGTTTGGATTTGAAAACAGCATTTTGGAAAATAAATATTGGTATCTGTTTTCTTTAAAAGCTAAATATTTTAGTTCTTTATTTTTATTGAACAAGGGGTATAAAGATGCTTCGATTTTGTCTGATTGGTCTAAAAAAGTATCTTTAGAATTAAATAATCTCTCAAAAAAATCAGTGTAATTTTTTTTGTTAGATTGATGATTTAAATAGTTCTTAAAAGTGTAAGAAAATAATGGTTGGAATTTATATACTGCATCAGGCGAACTATTTATTATTTGTCCCAACCAACTTGTTCCACTTCTCGCTACACCTGCAATAACAATTATTTTTTCAATCATATTATTTAGTAATTTTTATATCAAATCTAAAATGTGAGTATATCATAAAGTTATCTTGATTTTTTATGTTACAGCTCGAAAAACCAATATATTCCGATAAATTAATAAAAAATTCTTTTGTAAACCAAGTACCCACTATTTGTTTGTTGTTTTTTTTATTCTCAAAATAAAGCTGTCTTCGTTCATTAGTATTGAAAAAAGACCAAATATTATTTTCATCGGGAATGTCGCCAATATAGACTGTTCCTTTTGGTTTTAGCCATTTATTCATTTTTTCAAAAAGTATTATTGTTTCCTTTAACGAAATGTATTGTATGCCTGCATAAATAATTATTTTATCAAATTTTTCCGATTCAAATTCAACTAATCGCATATCTTTATGTATTGTTTTGATGTTCGAGTAGTTTAAATTGTCTATTTCTATTAATAATTCTTTTGAAAAATCAACAGCATATACAAATTTACATTTTTCTGCAAAATGTTTTGATAAAAGCCCGTTTCCCGCACAAAGATCTAATACTGTTTCGTTTTGCTTTACATTAATATTATTGTCAATTATGTTTAATGTTTTACTCCAGTCTAATTTGCTTATTGCCTGTTTATTAGAGGTTCTTAAAACTCTCTCTTGCAACGACAAGCCTTTTGAATTTGTGGCTTGTGTATTCCAATAATCTAACCAATAGTTTTTTTTCATTTCCGTATTTTTGTTGTAATATCAATAATGTAATCTAATTCTTCCTCGCCATATCGGTGGTCTATAGGAAGTGGAAGCATTTCGTCCGAAAATAAATTGTTATAATTCCCCTTTTTGTTTCTACTTAAAGAATCTTTCCACAAAGAGGGAATAAAAACATTTTTTTCATAAAAATATTTTTTTTCAATTTTCTTTTCTGGTAAAAATGGAAAACAAAAAGGTGCAAAATCAGAGCTTAATGATAAATTAAGCCTATTTAGTTTTTGCAATTTTTTATACAAATATTCAAAGTTATTTTTTCGTTTAATTTCTATTTCTTTATAATCTACTGTTGATAACAATCTTTCTGAAAATTGTGATATACTTTTTATATCTGAATTTAATGTTTTTTCATAGTTAGTATATTGTGTAAAAGCTAATTTTTGGTTACACAACAGTCTGTTTAACAAATGTTCTGAAGTAATGTTGGTATTTCTTGCAAATTTTTCGGTAAGCCTAACAGGTGAATACAAATATGCACCATCGGGAACACCAAAATACTTTCGTGCTGAGGTGAACGACCAACTTGTTTCGTATTGTTTACTAAAAAAATCATGTGTGTTATCTATAAATAATTTATTTTGATAAAAAGAATGTAATTTTTGTGTATAATTTCTTTTCAATCCAAAATAATTTATATAAATAATATATTCATTTTCCGATAAAGTTGGTAACGATTTTATTTCAAAATTAATATCTACTTCATAAAAAATATATTCAATTTTATTTATTAACATTGGTTCAAACAAAGCATCGCATGTATATGAAGGTATATATATTTTTGTTGGCTTTACTTTATTTATAAAAAAATTAACACACGCCCTTCCGTTTGTAAGTGCAAGTGCTTTAAGATGAAATGACTGCTTATTTGCTGGTAATTCAAATTCAAAAAAGCCTCCTATGTATTTTTTCATTATAGTTTTTTCATTATAGTTAAAATAGTATCACTAATATAATCAATATCCGAAAAATTAATATCTTGATTAACTGGCAAATTTAATATATTTTCGGATAAAAAATATGAATTTGGATATAATTTTGGACTAAGCTCGTCTATAAGTCTATAATACAACGCAATAGTAGGAATATTATATTCTAATAATTTGAAATATAGTTTTTCTCTTTTGTTGTTAAGAACAACAATTGGTAAATTTAAAGGAATAATGCCATCGGGAATTTGTTTGAAAATTAGTTTTAACTCTGGTATGTTTTTTAATTTTTCGACAAAATAGTTATAATTGTTTAATTTTATTGTATTTATTTTTTCTTTATCCGAATTTACAAATAGTTTTAAACTCTCAATATTAATATCATTATCTGTATTAGAAAATAATTTTGTTGATTTTTTGTTGATTTTTAATATTCCCCCATCATTTGTTGCAAAAACTTTATGAATAGAAAAGAAGCTAAAATCTCCAAAATCTCCTAATGATATACCATTATACAACGAACCGTAAACATGGGCACAATCTTCTATTAATAAAACGTTTTTTTCTTTGCATAATTTTTGTATTTTAAGAATATCACAATGAAGAAAACCAAAATAATGAATAACAAGGAGAGCTTTTATTTTATTTGTACTAATTATATGCGAAATTTCATCGTAGTTATATTGAAATTGTTTATCAATACTATAAAATTCATAATTGAGGTTGCATTTTTTTATAGGGTCAAACACACCTGAACCTTCTCGTTCGGTGATACCAATATATGCTGGAATTAATATTTTTTCGTCTTTTTTAAAGTCTAAGTATTTAAGCAATAATTCAAATGACACTCTTGCTGAATTTGTATAAATAATATTTCTTACAAAATTAGTTTTATTTTCTGGAGATTTTGTTATCATAATTAATTTGTGATGGTATAGTTGTTTAACATTTTATTAATTTCATTAGATGATTTAAACATCATTACATCAATTATTGAAAGCCCTGCTTCAAATTGATTTCTTTTTTGGTTATATATAATATTGTTTGTTTCCAAAAATTTTAGATTGATGTTATTTCTTACAAATTTTTCGTCATCAAAAATTCCCTGTCCACCAATAGGATTAATATATTCATTTATTTTTAATGCTTTTGCAATATTTAGTGCCCATTCGTCGGCATTGCAAACAGTGTCTATTTGTAAATTCATTTCCGAAAAAATTGAAATTGGTGTAGGTATATCAAGATATACACAAATAGTTTTTAACGCTTTATAATTAAATTGAGAAATTGTTTTAAACTCTTCCGAAAATATGTTTTTTATTAACTTAGTTGTTGCAAAATAATTAGGTGCAATTTTTTTATATGGTTGCAATTGTGCGAGTGCTTTCTCCTTCCATTTTTCGGTATTTCTAATTTCAATATCTTTTATTAAGGTATTTCTGCTATGTTTTTTTAAAGGAACTTTTACATACAGCCACCCACCGTTCTGTTTCAGAATACGGTTTCTTTCTATCCACCCATGCCTGATAAATTGCACAGTATCCAAAAGAACAAATTTATCAACCGCATTTATCAGTTGAAAATACCCGATATACGGGAAAAAATATGGTTGCATTATTGCTATTTTCATGTTATTACCTCCCATTTTCCTATTTTGGGGTTACCAACACGTATTAGCAATTTTTTTTCTTTTAATTTTGCAATATTAGTTTTTATTTTTCTTTGCGAAATTCCAATTAAATCGGCTAATTCGTTCGTTGTGATATGAGAATTTTGTTTTATTAAATCCATAATTTCTTTTTGATTATTTGTGCCTTATTTGGGTTATCAGTGACCTTTTTATTAGTATATGTTTTATCGGAAGAAATAGTAATTCTAAAACTTGATTGAAAATTTTCAAAAACTGGTGTTTTAAGATTATGTTTCTTAAATGCTTTAATAACTAAAGTTTTTGCTTTCATAATAATATAATTATCAAACAGTTGTAAT
>JAOZTW010000317.1 GCA_029938985.1 Bacteroidales bacterium
AAATATACAGACAGTTACGCATCGGAATAGAAAATTTATGAATTATTCAGGTTAAGTGGGTAGCCTCAAGTTCAAACATTTTGTGAAATGCAACAAAATTTTCAAACACACACAAAAAAACTATATAAATGAAAGATTCCATTTTTTTAAAAACAATAAAAGGAGAAGAAACAAGTCGCCCACCAGTTTGGTTTATGCGACAAGCAGGCAGAGTTTTACCATCGTATATGGCACTCAGAAAAAAGTATAGCTTTAGCGAAATGATGGCTGACCCAAAACTTGCAGCAAAAGTAACTTTGTTGCCAATTTACGATTTGGGAGTAGATGCTGCAATTTTATTCTCTGATATTCTGGTTATTCCAGAAGCTATGGGAATGAAACTTGAATTTACCAACAAAGGACCCGTTTTTGAAAATCCGCTAAAAGATAAAGAAAAACCACTTGAAAGTCTTAAGCCTGATCCTGCAAAATTGGAATATATTTACGCAAATATTAAGGAAATAATTAAAACTCGTCCTGCAAATATTCCGTTAATCGGTTTTTGTGGTAGTCCGTTAACCACTTTTTGTTATATGGTGCAAGGTATCAGTCGTAACCATACCTTTCCCGAAGCGATAGCTATGCTTTATAAAAATAAAAAAACAGCCAAAAAAATTCTGGAAGAGATAACTGATTTATCAATTATTTATGCTAAAAATCAGATTGAAAGCGGAATAGAAGCATTCCAACTTTTTGAAACTCATGCTGGTTTAGTTCCCGAAAATTTGTATTTCGAAATGATAATGCCATCGGTTCGCAGAATAGCAAAAGCCGTAAAAGAAACAGGTACACCTTTTATATACATGCCCAAAGGGCTTGGTTTTGGTTTAGAAAAAATTAAACCAGAAGAAGCTGATTTTATTAGTGTTGATTGGCAAACTCCAATTGAAAAAGCAAGAAAAATAATTCATAAAAATATTGGTGTTCAAGGAAACCTTGACCCACGAATTTTGCTTGCTGATAAAGAAAGTATTGAAAAAGAACTTAATAATTATTTGAAATTTGGAAAAGAAAATAAAAACTGGATATTTAATCTTGGACACGGTTTAATACCGCAAATTCCTTATGAAAATGTGAAGTTTGCTGTTGACTGGGTTAAAAATGCTAACTGGAATAGATAAAACACAGGCAATTAAGAATTAGGAATTAAAAATTGGTTTACAACCTAAAATTAAATTATTTGTAAAAAACTTTGTTAAAAAAGCATATTTTACAAAAATAAATTAGGTTTCAGGTTTTATATATTGTTCTATTAAACTACTAAGTTCTCTTATTTTTTATTTTAGATATTCCAAAATAGATGATGGAGCTATTTTTAAAAAACATTAATTAATTATTTAAACTTGTTCTACTTTGTGTGGATAGCAAAATTCAATAAATGAATGAATTACATAAAACATTAGTATTTACTGACTTGCATGGCGATTTGAATGCTATGGCAAATAGTTTTGCAAGTTTTGGAATAATGAAATATAACAAAAATAATTTTTCGGATTTAGTTATAGATATAAAAAAATATGCAGAAACGGCTGATAATAGCGGAATTAAAAAATTTATAATTAAGCAACAAAAACCTACACATTTGATATTGCTTGGCGATTATGTGGACAGAAATAATTACAGTTATCATATTATTGAATTTTTACAGGCGTTGGAATGGAAAGATTATAATATAAAAGCAACATTTTTGCTTGGAAATCATGATTTATTAAATTTAATTTTTTTTATTAATCCTTTCAAATTTCATACTTTATATAAATTTACAGGCATTGGATTAAAACATGTTACCGATTTTTTGGATAGCATACAACTTATAAAAAGTTATAATAGTTTTATTGAACTACATAAAAATGAAATTTTAGAACTACAGTCTAAATTTTTTAAAAATAAAGAAATTGAATTGCCTTTGGAGAATTACTCAATAAAACTAAAATATAATTATAATCACAAAAAAATCAGTAAATTAGTTTGTAATATGCACAAACAAAATGATTTTTTTGACAAACTAACAAAAATAACAGGTGTAAAAAGAACACAAAAAATACCTTACTTTGGATATTCACAAGAAATGTTTTTTAATATACTTTATTGGTATATAAATACTTATTTTGTGAAATTTGAAAATCAAAATTATTTTCAATTACAAACTCAATTTAATAACGAATTTGCAGATTATGGAAATTTGGGTACGGCTAATTATTTAACAAAACAAGTTGATGAAAATATTTTAGAAATTCAAATTGTTGACTGGCGAATTATTTCTTATGTTTGGCGTAAGCATTATGGAAACTTTTTTAGAAATATAAAATATTGGTACTTAGAAAATTCAATTTTATATACTCATGCAGGATTATCGCCACAGGTTATTGTTGATTCGTTTACTTTTGCTCCTATTTTTGACCTTACAACAGGAAAAATTGATAATAAATTAGGAATATCTACAAATAAAAATATTAGTGGACTTATTAAACGCTCCAATAAAATGGTTGAGCAATTAATTCATAATTCTTTATTAGATTATAGCTTTGAAAAACTGTCGGGTCTTGAAATAATTGATATTATTGGATATAGCAGAAGTTTCACACATGGAATACCTAAATTTGGAGGTATTCTATGGAGCGATTTTAATTATATTCAAAAATTTATTTTGGAACAATCGCAACAAAGAAAATTAAATTCTCAAATGCTTACTTATTATGCTGATTTTCATAAATTAACAAAAATCAACAAAATTATTTGTGGACACAGTCAGCATGTCGATAAAAATGAATCAGATATTAGATACCGAAAAATGAAAGGTTTAGAAAAAACAGGTTTAGAATATATTTGTATTGACAACGGCTGTTCCGAATCGTATAGAGCAAAAAATGGTAGCATAATTAATGGAATTGAAATTGACAAGAATGGAAAAATAATCACCACAATGTATTAATCGGCATTTTAAATGCTGATTTTTTAAGACATATAAAACATTTATTTACATGAAAATATCGAAACAATTTATTGATAAATACAATCAAGCAGGACCCAGATACACAAGTTATCCGCCTGCTACAGTTTTTACATCTGAATACAATATTTCTGAATACAAAAAGAGTATTGTTAGGTCAAATAGCGAAAAACCCGAAAATATTTCAATATATATTCATATACCTTTCTGTCCGCATCTGTGTAGTTTTTGTGGGTGTAATACAATAGTTGGCAAAGGAAATTTTTTTATTGATAAATATATTGACGCACTGATAACAGAAATTAATAGTGTTGCTAAATTGATAGACAAACAAAGACTTGTTAGTCAGGTACATTGGGGAGGTGGCACACCTAATTCAATACCGTTTAAATATATTGAAAAGGTAATGAACACGCTAAAAAATAATTTTAATTTTGTAAGCAATCCAGAAATAGCTATTGAATGCAGTCCCGCCTATCTTAATATTAGCGATATTGACAAATTGTCAAGCTATGGATTTAACCGCATGAGTCTTGGTGTTCAAGATTTTAACAATGAAGTTTTGAAATTAGTAAACAGAAGACCTCCTAAACATAAAGTTAGCGAAATAGTTGCAAAATTAAAAGATACTGGCTTTACGGGAGTAAATATTGACCTTATTTATGGGCTACCTGGTCAAACGGCTATTAGTTTTGCCGATACCGTTAAAAAAACAATTGCCATTAACCCCGACAGAATTGTAACCTTCTCTTATGCACACGTTCCTTGGGTTAAGGAATATCAAAAAGTACTTGAAGATATAGGTTTACCAAAACCAGAAGAAAAAATGGAAATGTTGACTTCTACATTAAATACAATCACAGCAAACGGTTATGTAGCAATAGGAATGGATCATTTTGCAAAACCCGAAGATGAACTTTCAATTGCGTTGAACGACAAAAAATTACATCGGAATTTTCAAGGTTATTGTACTCTCGAAACTACTGGGCAGGTTTACGGATTTGGAACTTCTGCAATAAGTCAATTGGCTGGTGCTTATGCCCAAAATGAAAAAAATCCAGAACAATATGTAGAAATGATTGAAGAGAATAATTTTGCTACTATTAAGGGATATAATATTAATTCTGACCAGCAAATTATTCGTCAAGTAATTAATGAAGTGATGTGTAATAATTATTTGAATTTTAATCAAATGTCTAAAAAGTTTAATTTACCAGAAAATAGAATTAAACAAATTGTAGGTTTTGATAAAAACAAATTTGACGAATTTATAAAAGACGATTTAATTGAATTAAATAATAATGAAATATCAGTAAAATCAAAAGGACGATTAATTGTTAGAAATATAGCAATGCAACTTGACCCCGCACTAAAAACAGGAAAACAATTGTATTCTAAAACAGTATAAGTGAAAAAGAAAAAATCATGTTTAAAACTGTAAAAAATATTAGTAGAATTGGCGAAGTGATAAATATACTCATCAAATACAGTTTTGAAGATGTTATTCAAAACTCATCGCTTCGCCAATTTATTTCTGCCAAAAAACAAGTATCGTTTCAGTATGCGGCTAACGAATTTTTGGACAAATACAACAGATGGGAACGTATTAGAATGGTGATTGAGGAAATGGGAGTAACCGCCATAAAATTAGCACAATACCTAAGTAATCGTCCTGATATTTTACCCGAACCATTAATAAATGAATTTGAAAAATTGCAAGCAAATGTTCCTCCTTTCAGTAGCATTACTGCAAAAGCTATAATTGAAAAAGAAACTGGGAAAAAAATAAAAGACCTTTTTCTTTATTTTGATAATCACACAATTGGCTCTGCGTCAATAGGGCAGGTACATAGAGTAAGGCTAATGTCGGGAGAAGATGCTGTTGTAAAAATACAAAGACCACAAGCAGCAGCAAAAGTAAAAACAGATTTACGACTACTCCGAGAATTTGTAAAACTAACCGAAAATTACTTCCAAAATTTTGGAATATTAAATCCACGAGAAATTGTTGATGTTTTTGAGGAATTAATGCTCAAAGAACTTGATTACACTACAGAAGCAAAAAGTATTTTAAAATTTAGAAAAATATATGATAAATATCCAACTTTTAAAATTCCTAAGCCTTATCCAGAATACTCAACATCAAAAGTACTTGTATTAGAGTTTATTAGTGGTTGCAAAATTACAAATATTGAACAGTTGAAAAAATGGGGATTGTCGAACAAAAGAATAGCAGAACGAGGTATTAAAATGTATTTAATGCAAATTTTTCAATACGGATTATTTCATGCAGACCCACATCCGGGAAATATTTTAATTTATCCAAACGAAGATATTGCTCTTATAGATTTTGGAATGGTGGGACGGTTAACCAAGAAACAGAAATTTCAGTTGGCAGACTTGTTTTTTGCCCTTACCTCGCAAGATGCTAAAGCAATGGCTACCAGTATTAGAAGACTATCTGTTAAAAGTGAAATTGATAATTTTTCTGCTTTTGAAAACGATTTGCAGGAGTTAATAGACGATTTTATTGTTCTTGATATTGGCGAAATAGATATGAAAGAGCTTGTTATTAGATTACAAAAAATATTTTTTAAATATAAACTTCAAATGCCAGGTGCTATCTTTCTTATGTTTAGAGCATTGTCTATCCTTGATGGTGTAGGAAAAAAACTATCTCCAAAATTTAATCCTTTAAAATATATTAAACCTTATACATACAAAATAATAAAAGAACAATATTCGCCAAATAATATAAAATCTGAATTGCAATTTACTTTTGCTCAATTTTCATCTTTATTTTATAGCTCTCCTGTTGATTTAAAATATATTATAGAAAAAATTAGAGCTGGCGAATTGCAAACAAATATTTCAATTGTTGGTTTTGATGCCTTTTTAAAAAAAATTGATATTTTTGGTAATAAATTAGTACTTTCAATAATTATTACTGCACTTATTATTGGAGCATCTTTGGTCGTTATTGCACACCCTGCAACAATGCCAACATTATTAAGTATTCCGCTTTTTAGTATAATTGGAATTGCAATTGCCTCTGTTTTAATTATATGGCTATTAATTTATTCTTTGCGAAACAAATAAGTATTTTTTGACTGCCCCCCTTAAAAGTCAGGGCTGTTGCATGCTATTTATTAATAATAAAAATTTATAATTCTATGAAAAAAATATTCAATATTCAATATAGAATTTTCAATATTCAAGTAAAAAACAAATAAAATGAACATTGAAAATTCAGTATTGAATATTGAAAGTTAATTTTATATAAGCATGCAACAGCCCTGCCTTAAAAGTCAGGGCTGTTGCATGCTATTTATTAATAATAAAAATTTATAATTCTATGAAAAAAATATTCAATATTCAATATAGAA
>JAOZTW010000915.1 GCA_029938985.1 Bacteroidales bacterium
TTCTATTAATATAATTTCATACCTAAATATAATCAATAATGAATATCTGGACAAATATTGCAAATCTTGGTGTTACAGCCGAAATGCCAATTTACAAACAAAAAAGTACAGTATTTTTTAATATTGTAATGCGAGCTGCTTCAATAATGATGATATTAATAGCAATCTCAATGTTTATATTTAGTGATTTAATTATCATACCATTGGGTTTAATATTGGGCATACCAATATCATTTGTTTCGTTATTACTAAATAAATCAGGAAAAGTAAAAATTTCTGTGCTTTTTTTAGCTATTATTTTTCCTTTTTATTTTATAATAATTTCCATAATTTCAAAATCTTACGGCGAAGGATTGAGCTTTTTTTATCACTTTGCTCCTCGAATGGGAATTATAATTATGTCTGTTGCATCTTTTGCAGTTATAGGTTTTCATGATTTGAAAAAAGCATTTATTGCAATTATAATAGGGACTTTGGCTTTACTTTTATTTGATTTTTTTCACAATATTTTTGATGTCTCCATAACAAAAGACAATACAATGTATGCAAGCAGTGTTCTTTTTAGATACCTTTTTGCAATGTTATTTTTATATATAATTGTAATAATTTATTCGCTTCAACGAATTAATACTCACTACGAAACTATAATAACAAAACAAAAACAAGAACTTGAATTAAAAAATGTAGAAATAATTACTCAAAATGAAGAAATTGAAGCACAACGAGATGAAATTGAAACCCAACGAGACGAAGTAAGTGAACAACGAGATGAAGTTATTTCTCAGAATAATAAAATTCAAAAACAAAATAATGAAATAACCGACAGTATTTATTATGCAAAACGAATACAGCAGGCAGTTATGCCTTCGCAAGAAGAATTAAAAATGTTTCTTCCAGAGTATTTCATACTTTTTAAACCAAAAAATATTGTAAGTGGTGATTTTTATTGGTTCAAACAAATAGAAGAATTTTCGGTAATTGCAGTTGCCGATTGTACTGGACACGGTGTCCCTGGTGCTTTTATGAGCATGCTTGGAATGTCGTTTTTAAATGAACTTGTTACAAAAATAAAATTAGATTCTCCTGAAAAAATTTTAGAACGATTGAGAAAAAAAATAAAAACAACTCTTAGTCAAACAGGTAAAACAGGAGAGCAAAAAGATGGTATGGATATGGCTCTACTAATAGTAAACAACAAAACTCTTGAACTACAATATGCTGGAGCATATAATCCATTATATATTATTGAAAATAAAAAAGTGCTTTTAGAACAAGGAAATTTTGAAAAAAAAATAATCTTACCATTTTAAAAGCAGACCGACAACCAATTGCGGTTTATATTAAAGAAAAAAAGTTCACTAAAAAGAAATATCAATTAAAAAAAGGAGATAGCATTTATTCGTTTTCTGACGGCTATGTAGATCAATTTGGAGGTAATGAAAAAAAGAAATTTTTAACTAAAAACTTTAAAAAACTGTTACTTTCAATTGCCAACAAATCAATGCAAGAACAAAAAGAAATATTAAATAACACTATTGAAAACTGGAAAGGAAACTTAGCTCAAATAGACGATATAGTAGTTATGGGAATAAAATTTTAAGGAACAATTTATAAATACTGACCTCAAATATAATGGAAAAAAAACTGGACAGATATACAACATATTTATATTATGGTGTTTATGGTTTTTGTTTATTCTATATTTTCTAATTTTAATTACAAGATAGTAACTGTTTTTTTTAAAAAAAACACCAAAAAAACACCAAAAAAACACCAAAAAAA
>JAOZTW010000016.1 GCA_029938985.1 Bacteroidales bacterium
ACTTAAGTCTTAATACAGGAGATTGTTTTTTCTTTGAAAAACAGATAGTTAATTAATACAAGAATAGTTTTCCCGACTTTTCAGTATTTAATGAAGGAATAAAAACTAAACCTTAAATAGGTATTGTTTCGCTTATAACATCAAATATTATTTGTTTTTCAACTGTTTTTTATTTTTTTAACAAAAAAAATTAGCATATAATTTTACTTTATTTTATATTTGCAAATGTAGTATAAAAATTTTAAAATTAAATTAAAAAACTTTAAAAAATGAAAATTATAAATTTATTATTAATTATTCTAATACCATTTTTGGCATTTAGCCAATCGAACGATAATGAAAAATTAGAAAAACTTAAAGAGGAGTTAAAATATATTGAAGAGAATAAAATTGAAATTAAAAACATTGTTTTTGCCGAAAACGGTGATTGGATTATTTTTTATGGAGATATTGGTTATTCATACTATTACTTGGAAGAATCTGCAAAAAATAGACTTACAGAACTAAATAAAGAAGAAAAACTAATAAAAGATTTTGAAATTTATAAGGATTCTTGGGTTGTAATAGCTGAAAATAATGCTTATTCTGTTTCAAAAGCGGATAAAAAACTTGTTTCGTTGTTGAAAAAACTTAATAAAAATGGGAAAAAAATAAAAGATGTAGCTTTCTCCGACAAAGGAGGTTGGGTTGTTTTGTTTGGAAAATCTGGTTTTGCCTCAAATAAAGCATCAGAAAGTGCTGTTGCTAAACTAAAAAAATTGAATAAACAAAAAAAAGAAACCTATAAAATTGAGTTATATAAAAGTGATGGTTATGTTATTTTGTTTGAAAACAATGGTTTAACTTTTGACAACATTCCCGATGATGTAGAAAAAAAATTAAAAGAATTGAAAAAGAAAAAACAAAAAATTAATCTTGTGAAATTTTATAAAAATAAATGGATAATTGTTTATGAAAATTATAAATATTATTCAAATTTTTAAATTAGGAATTGAAAAATAATAAGTTCGGAAACTGACAATTCCTAACAAAACAACAACAAAACCCATATTTATTATTGAAATAAATATGGGTTTTTTATTTTATGAAAAAAATTGAAATTTTGCCAAAAACACCTTTTTTTAATAAAATAAATCAAATTTGTATAAATAAAACAAATATACAAATTGTTTTTTTTGTACAAAATAGTATAAAATAATAATATAATTAACACAATATCAATATAAACGAAATTTTATAAAAAAAATAATCAAAACTTTTTTTGGAGAGCAATAACAAAATATTATTTTTGCGAGCTTGTGTTACTGTATATTATTAGCAATATTAAAAAAAATAGTAACATAAAACATGTATTGAATTATTTAAACTTACTCACACTTATTATTCATGGAAACAAAAAATTTAAAAAGCTCTGAAAACGAACTTAAAAAAAGTTCTGAAATGGTAGAAAAAAAATCTGTTAATGCTGCAGATAAAATTCTAAACAAACTTGCTGAAAAAAGAAAGCAAAATGATGCAACAGTAGATGCTGTTAGTGAAAAGAAAATGGAAAAAGTGATAAAAGATGAAACAGTAATTGAAACTGTTAGTGAAAAGAAAGTAGAAAAGGTAATTAAAGATGAAACAGTAATTGAAACTGTTAGTGAAAAGAAAGTAGAAAAGGTAATTAAAAATGAGACAGTTGCAGGTAGGGTTGAAAAAACTAAAGAAGAAAAAGAAGTTGAAAACAAAGAAATTAAAACCGTAACGAAAGAAACAGTTTCTTCCGAAAAAGTTATAATTGAAGATAAAAAAGAAGAGTCATCTGAGAGAGCTGAGGTGAAAAAAGAACCAGAAATAATACAAGTTAATTATAATGAGTTAAGCAAAAAAGAACTAATTGAAAAATTAGAACTACTTTTGGAACAACCTGTTATGACGATTAAAGATGAGGTAGAAAAAATTAAAAGTGTTTTCTATAAAAAGCTCAAAGTGGAATTAGCAGAAAGTAAACAGAAATTTATTGAAGCGGGCGGTAACGAACGTGAATTTAAAGTTGAACCTAGCGAAGAGGAGAAGAATTTTAAAGAAACTTACAAAAAATTCCAAGAGTTAAAAACTCAACATAATAATAGGATTGAACAAGCGAAGAAGGATAATTTAGAACAAAAATTAAATATAATTGAGCGTATTGAAAATCTTGTTAACACACAAGAGACTTTGAATAACACATTTGATGTGTTCAAAGAACTTCAACAAAAATGGAAAGAAATAGGAATTGTACCTCAGGAAGCAACCAAAGATTTGTGGTCTAAATATAATTTTGCCAACGAAAAATTTTATGACTATGTAAAAATCAATAGAGAATTAAGAGATTTAGACTTGAAAAAAAATCGTGAAATTAAAATTGATTTATGCGAAAAAGCAGAAAAACTTATTCTTGTTGATAAGATAATAAAAGCGTTTCAAGAACTACAATTACTTCATATAAAATGGAAAGAAACTGGACCTGTTCCAAAAGAAAATAGAGATGATATTTGGGAACGATTTAAAGAAACCACCTCAATTATCAATAAAAGACATCACGATTTCTTTCAAGAATTGAAAACAGAACAAGAAAACAATTTAAAAGCCAAAACATTAATATGTGATAAGGTGGAAGAAATTGCAAACTCTGAAACAATAACACATAAAGACTGGAAGGAAAAAACAACTGAAGTTATTGACCTTCAAAAAATGTGGCGATTAATTGGTTTTGCACCAAAAAAGGAAAACAACGAAATCTATCATAGATTTAGGAATTTATGTGATAACTTTTTTGATAAAAAACGTGAATATTACAACTCCTACAACGAAGAACTTGATAATAATTTACAACTAAAAACAGATTTGTGTGTTCAAGTTGATAATTTAAAAGACAACACCGAATGGAGAAAGACAACAGATTCAATTATTGAAATACAAAAGAAGTGGAAATTAATTGGTCATGTTCCTAAAAAAGATTTTGAACAATTAAGAAAAAGATTTACTGAGTCTTGTAATCATTTCTTTAATAAGAAAAAATCATTCTTTTCTGATAGACAAAAACAGGAAGAAGATAATTTTAAATCAAAACAAGCACTTATTCAACAAATTAAAGAAATTGATACAGCACAAGAGGATAGTTTTGGTAATTTGCAAACACTACAAAAAGAATGGACTAAAATAGGTTTTGTCCCTTTTAAACATAAAGATGAAATTTACAAAGAATTTCAAACAGTGGTTAATGATAAGTTCTCTAATTTTAAAATTGATTCTAAAAAAAGAGATTCTCTCCATTTTAATTCCAAATTAGAAAACATGGTTAAGGCACCTAATGCGAGAACAAAAATTAGCTATGAAATTGAAAAATTGAAAAATAATTTGGCAACAATTAATGATGAAATCAGACTTTGGGAAAACAACATGGGCTTTTTTGCAAAATCTAAAAATGCAGAGAGCATGATAAGCGATTTTAACAAAAAAATTGACAAAGCCAAAAAAGAAGCTGATAGTTTAAAAAACAGAATAGTTATGCTTGAAAAGGCAAATAAAAAACTATAAAATAACTTAGGTATTAAGCATTTTTAATTAGGAACTAACTATTAAGTGAAAAAGAAAAAATAATTAAGGAATGATACAATTATTCAAAGGTTCAATGATACAATTAAATAACTATAAAACAAAAGATTAAAGAAGCACAAATGTGTAAAAACTTTTGTATGGGTACTTAACACCAATCTACTTGTTTATTTTGTCCTTTTAAAAAATTTAAGATTCATTAAATAGCTCGCTATTTGTAGATTATTAAATTATTAAAAAAACAAAAAAACGGTGTATCTTGAAGCTAAGGTCTAAGACCTATTTAATGTTGCTTACGCATTTACATATAATCTTATCATTTAGCATGTTACAAATATATAAACAGGTAAAAACTTTTGTATAGGTACTTATTTATTATTTCATTTTCACTTTATGAAAAAAAATATTTTCAAAGAATTATTTTACTATAGATAGTTCCTTATTTTAAATTCATATTTGACACAATGCATTCAACAAAATATATTTTTATTACAGGTGGAGTAACCTCGTCGCTTGGTAAGGGAATTATTTCTGCTTCTTTGGCAAAAATAATTCAATCAAGAGGACACACGGTTTCTATTCAAAAAATTGATCCATATCTAAATATTGATCCAGGTACTCTAAATCCATACGAGCATGGAGAATGCTTTGTTACCGAAGACGGAGCAGAAACAGATTTAGATTTAGGACATTATGAACGTTTTTTAGACATTTATACTTCGAAAGCTAATAATGTAACTACAGGTCAAATATATCAATCTGTTATTAATAAGGAAAGAAGAGGCGAATTTTTGGGAAAAACAGTGCAAGTTATTCCGCATATTACCAACGAAATTAAAAGCCGTATAAAACGTCTTGCAATAAAAAACAAACTTGATTTTGTTATTACAGAAATTGGAGGAACTGTTGGAGATATAGAATCTCTACCTTATATAGAAGCTGTTAGGCAATTAAAATGGGATTTAGGCGAGAACAACTCAATAGTTATTCACCTCACACTTGTTCCTTATTTAGCTGCTGCCAAAGAATTAAAAACAAAACCAACACAACATTCAGTAAAACTTTTGTTAGAAAATGGAGTTCAACCAGATATTTTGGTTCTAAGAACCGAAAAAAAACTAACAAGAGAAATTAGACGTAAAGTTGCACAATTTTGTAACCTTCAATATGAAGCTATAATAGAGTCTATTGATGTATCCTCAATTTATGAAGTACCTATTTTGATGCAGGAAGAAGCTTTGGACGTAATTGCGTTGGAAAAACTTAATATTAAACTTGGTGAAAAACCAAAATTAGACCGTTGGAAGAATTTTTTATTCAAACTAAATAATTATTCCAAAACTGTAAAAATTGCTGGAATAGGTAAATATGTAGAATTACAAGACGCTTATAAATCAATAAATGACGCATTTGTACATGCAGGCGTTGCAAATGATTGTAAAGTTGAACTTACATGGATACATTCAGAACAAATTACAAATGAAAACGCTAAAGAGTTATTAGAAGAATATAAGGGTATATTAATTGCTCCTGGATTTGGGCATAGAGGAATAGAAGGTAAAATATCTGCGGCCAATTATGCCAGAAAAAACGATATTCCTTTTTTTGGTATTTGCCTTGGAATGCAATGTGCTGTAATTGAGTTTGCCCGTAATATATTAAAACTTGAAAATGCTCATTCTTCCGAAATGCACCCAAACACACCATATCCTGTTATTGACCTAATGGAACAACAAAAAAATATTACTGATCTTGGTGGCACTATGAGACTTGGAGCTTATACATGTTCTATTAAAAAGAAAACCAATGCTTTTAATGCTTATAAAAGAACAAAAACAATGGAACGGCACCGTCATAGATTTGAATTTAACAATGATTATCTGAAAGATTTTGTCAAGCACGGAATGAAACCAACAGGAATAAATCCAGATGCTGAACTTGTTGAAATAATGGAAATACCAGAAAAAAAATGGTTTGTTGGTGTTCAGTTTCACCCCGAATACAAAAGTACAGTACTTAATCCACACCCACTTTTTGTTAGCTTTGTTAAGGCGACAATAAGTTAAAACTATTCGTCTCGTATGTTTTTGAATACGGTAAATTATTTTATTTAGGAATGTCCTTTATTGAGAACAAAAAAAATTCCTAATTTGTTATATAGACAGATTGATACATAAGGCTTTAAACGGCAATTAGGAATTATGAAATAAAAATTAATGAACATATAATTTGAATTAAAAATATGGATAAAAATCAAATAATTGGTATTGTTGCTATAAGTGTAATAATCATAGGATTTATGATTTGGCAACAACCAAGTAAAGAGCAAAAAGCAGAGATGCGAAGATTAGATTCTTTGCAAATAGTAAAGCAAAAAAGAGATAAAGATTCTTTACTCATCGTTGCAGAAAAAAGAATTCAAGATTCAATTAAATATGCTAACGAACTCAAACTACAAGATACATTATTGAGTGTAAATGATACAACTGCATCAGATTCGTTGCACAATAGTATAAACGAAAAATTATATGGCGATTTTGCAAAATCTGCAGTAGGAGAGGAAAAGTTTTTCACTTTAAAGAATGAAAAAATAGAAGTTAGAATAACAAATAAAGGAGGACGAGTTTTCTCTGTTAATCTTACTGATTATAAAACACATGAACAAAATCCACTTTTACTTTTTGAGGGCGACAAAAACAAATTTAATATTAACTTCTTTTCTCAAAACAGACTGATTTCTACTGAGGATTTTTATTTTGAAACTCAAAGCGAAGACACATTAATAGATGCTTCACGAGGTCAAAAAAAATTAAGTATGAAACTCAAAGCAGGTGATAATAAATATGTAGAATATTTATATACTCTTAAACCAGGTAGTTCGGTTGTTGATTTTGATATTAACTTCATTAACACAGAAGATTTAATTGCTCGCAACACTACATATTTGGAGTTAACATGGAATTCGTTTATTCCTTATCTTGAGCACGGAGAAAAATTTGAATTACAAAATACCACCTTATTTTATAAGTTATTAGATAACGATGTAAAAGAATTTAAGGCACGTAAAAAAGAAAAAGAAGATGAATTATCTACAAAAATTAAATGGATTGGCTATAAACAACAGTTCTTTTCTTCTGTTTTAATAGCTAAAAATAGTTTCGACGAAGCTACTATTACACAAAAAACACTTGAAGAAGACCCAAAAAACTTAAAATTTATGGCTTCAAAAATTCAAGTACCTTATGTGCATGCACAAAATGTAAATATTCCACTTGCTTTTTATTTTGGTCCCAACAAATACAGTGATTTGAGAAAAATATCTGCTGTTGAAGGCGATAAATTAAATTTACATAAATTAGTCCCACTTGGTTGGGGGATTTTTGGTTGGGTAAATAGACTTGCCATTATTCCATTATTCAATTTTCTTGGAACTTTTATAGGTAACTATGGTTTAATTATTATTGTAATGACTTTAATAATAAAATCACTTTTATTTCCTTTAACTTACAGGTCGTTTTTATCCTCTGCAAAAATGAGAGTTTTGAAACCAGAAATTGAAAAACTTAATGAAAAAATTCCAAAAGATAAAGCAATGGAACGTCAGCAAGCAACTATGGCACTGTACAAAAAAGCAGGAGCAAATCCCATGGGGGGTTGTATTCCAATAGCACTTCAGTTTCCAATACTGATTGCAATGTTTAGATTTTTCCCTGCTTCTATTGAACTTCGTCAACAGAGTTTTTTATGGGCAAAAGACCTTTCATCTTACGATTCTATATTTTCGTGGACTACTGAAATACCACTTATAAGTCAATATTATGGAAATCATATTAGTTTATTTACTTTACTTATGGCCGTTGCAATTGTTGGTAGTACATTACTTAATGGTAATCAAATGCAGGACAATAATCCACAAGCTAAAACAATGAAATATATGATGTATTTTATGCCAGTAATGATGATTTTTTGGTTCAATAATTATTCAGCAGGTTTAAGTTTTTATTATTTACTTTCAAACTTAATAACAATCATTCAATCGTTAATAATGAGAAAATTTATTAATGAAGATAAACTATTGAGCAAATTACAAGCTAATGTTAGTAAAAATAAAAATAAGAATAAGAAAAAATCAAATTTTCAAAAGAAATTAGAAGACATGGCAAAACAACGTGGCTACACACCTCCAAAAAAGAAAAAATAGATAAGGAATAAGGAAAATATTAAAATAATAATTTTTTGCAAATAATATAATAAACTTATTTACATATAATAATTAATAATTTAATAATAATTATTAATTATTCATTACTTTAAATTTCTTGATTATTAAAAATATTTATATATTTGCATTATAAAAACTATAAAAAATTTTAAATTATGAAAAAAACTATATTAAGCATAGGAATGTCAATTATCTTTATTGTAACTTTAATGACAAGTTGCACAAGTTGCGATGAAAAAAATGACACTGGTGATATCCATATTGAAGACGAAGTAGAAGAGTTTGTGTATCCTATTCCAACACCATTCGAAATTACTCAAATGGTAGAAAGTTCTGGAACTGCTTTTATTATAGATTTAATAAATGAAAAAGCTAATGCAGATTCTTATTTTTCTGAAAAAAGTAGAGCTCTAAACTTAGGAGTTTATGGTGCAGATTTAAGTTACACAAGTACTTATAATAAAACACAAGAAACAAGAGAATTGTTAGCATGTTCAAAAAAATTGACAGATGCTCTTGATATTTCCTCAATGTTTAATCAAAATATTGTGTCGAGAGTTGAATCTAATTTAGAAAATAGAGACTCGCTTTATAAAATTGTTTCGGAATCATATTACGATACTTTTGGCTTTTTAAATAGAAGTGGTAAAGGTGCTATTTCTGTTATGGTAATTGCAGGTGGCTGGATTGAGGGCGTTTTTCTTGCAACTCAATTAGGCTCAATGAGTATTGAATCAGAACAAATATTATCAGGACTGGCAGAACAAAAAATTACTGCTAATTCACTTATTCCTATTTTGGAAAACTACAAGGAAAATAAAGATGTTGTTGAGGTTTTGGGCTTGATAAATCAATTAAAAGTAGTATTTGATAAGGTAGAACAAAAAGATGACCAATTATATATGTCACAAGAAGTATTTAAAGAATTATCAGAGCTTGTAAAGAAAATTAGAACTGAAATAGTTAAAGTATAATTACAAAAATATATTACACAAAGTGAAAAAGAAAAAATAACTAAGCCCTACTTGTTTATTTTGCTCTTTAAACAATCATTAAATATCTCGCTATTTGCAGATTTGTTTAAAACTAAATGACAAAAAACGATGTATTCTGGAGTTACTTATTGTTTCATTTTTACTAATAATATTAGTATCGCCTTTGAGAATAAATAAATTTTATTTTTAAAGGCGATATTTGTTTTAGTGAAAATAAAAATAAACTAAGCACTACTTATTTATTTTGCCCTTTTAATTTTTTTTTTTTAAATCATTAAATAGCTCACTATTTGCAGATTTATTAAAATATTAAAAGAATAAAAAAAACGGCGTATTCTGTAGTTACTTATTATTTCATTTTCACTTAGTATATTGCTACTTAATTTTTTCTAACTATTATTATTCTACTATATTTTTACTGAGTTTACAGTATTTTTCCATTGTATTTCTACATCTTTTAGTGGTGGCATATCTATTCCAGTTATTCCGTCTGTTTCAATTTTTATTTTTGCTTTTTCGCTAATAATTATTTGCCCCTTTAGTCCCCAAACATCATAATTTATTTCTGGTTTAAAACATATTTTTTGAGGATACATATAAAGCATATTTTCAACAAGTTTTTTGTTTTTTGTATGATATTCATCAACATTTTTTATTTCTCCAATTTCGCAAATTCTTTTAATACGGTAGTTTTCCATCAGTTCTACTTCGGCAAATTGTGAGCAAGAATAATCAATATCCTGCAAATAATCTTGAATAAAATGCAAAACATAGTATTTATGTTTTTTCCCTTTTACATCAACTTCTGCTTTATAAAATTTATAATTTGGTAAATTTAAGTCAGTTAACGTGAAGCTAAATTTTGCAGAACAAACTATAAAATAAGCATTTGGTCGTCCTAAATCCCAAGTTAAATAGTCTCTTAAAATTAGATTTCCTCCTTTAAATTTTGTTAAATATAAATAAATTGTTTCATTAATGTCATAAAATTCAGTCAAAGAAATGTAGTCTTTGTAATAATCAGTAGGTACTTCTATATAGTTAGTTAGAAGAAACGGAACACTACCTTTTTTATCTTTTAACTTTTTATTTAATTGGTACATTTGCATTTTAATATATATTATTTATTTTGATGTTTTCTTTTATACTTTTATCAATAATTACAGATTTTGTTTTTATAACCAAGTTGTTTAATTCCTTATCAAACATTCTAATTTTTGTTTCAGTTGGTAATGGTAAGTTTTCAATATTATTAAAAATCTTATCAATCTCAAATTTAATAAAATCATTATAGTTATTATGTTTTGCATGAACACCACCTACGTTTACTTTTTTAACCATTATTCCATTTTCAATAGAATTAAAACTAAAAGTTCCTCCATTTTTATAATAAAATTGTAAAGCCTCTGATTTTTTTAATAAATTCACAGGAATAACGTGATGTGCCTGATAATCTTTTAGAAATATCTCCCAACTTATACCATTTTTTTGTGCAACCATCCAATCATTATTAAGCAGTTTTTTTGTTATTTCTAAGTCTTTAATTTTGTTTCGTAAGCTACCAGAGTTTTTAAAAAACTTGTAACAAGTCTTACAATTTAATTCAAATTTAGTAAGTTTTTTTATTTTGGTTAACTTAGTTTTTTCTACAATGCTGATAATTTTATTAGAAAACTTAACTGGTTTTATTCCTGCTAATTCAGCGGTTGTAAAAATTAAAGTTGTAGCATTAAAAACTAATTTTCCAAAAACATACTCAGCTTTTACAGCTCCTTGATTACCTGCTAATTCGCCAGCATATTTCTCCAATTCTTTAATTATTATATCTGGCAGTTTATCTTTGTTATCATATAAAGATAGCACTTCGGCATTCATTTTTTGTTTATAATCATTATTTGAGGCATATTTAATAACAAATTTTATAATTTGCTTAATTGCAACACCCTCTTGCCATGCACCATCAACAATTCCTGCAATTATTGGAGTCATAAATCCACTTTCAGAGTACCATTCTGTTGGTATTAAACAGGTTTTACACGTTTTATGTTGTTGTTGCAAAACTTTTTCTATATATATAGTATCGGTAAGTACGTAATTGTCTGGTTTACTATCGTTTCTAATTCTATTTTGTACTATAAACAAAAATGTAATTACTCCAAGTATAATTAAAAAAACCTTTATTTTTCTAATAAATTTGTTCTTCTTCTCATTATTCTTCTTATTCATTGTATTTTAACCGAATTTTATATTGAGTTCTCGCTAAAACTTTTTTGCTAAATGCAAAAATACAATATTTGAGATATAAAATTAAATATTTTTGTATATATAATTAAATAATATTCATAAAACACAATTAATATGATATTTATAACAAAAATAAACAAATATTAGTGATTTATTTCAATAAATTTAAAAAAAAATCTATTTTTGGGACAAATCTGATTATAATGGATTTTGAATAAATTACAATTAGTATTAACAATTCCTAAACCAATTAGTATGGACAAAAACTTCACACACTTAAAAAATGGAATTCAGAATAATTCTTTTTCTTTTTGGAAATAGAAGAAGATCTAACCACAATGTGTAAATTAAATGACAACTTAATGAAATTAAAAGAATTATTGAGAAATCAAGAAGCTAATGGAAGGGTTAGCCAGGATTACTGGCATAATATACTGGCTGTATGAGCATCATGAGGCTTTTTATAATTATTTAATTATTAGTTCAAAACCTATTTATAAAGCTCAATTATCTGTTGGTAATTATGAAAGTCATTATTTCTTAGTTTATCTTACTAAAATTCAAGTGCCTGATAAAAAAACGGCAAAATTAATAAATAACTTTCAATACTTGCTTAAAGCCTCAAAAGAAGAACTAAAACAATTACACAGAGACGTAATATTAAGTAGTAAAATTTCTGATGGTAAATTTCATATTTTAGCTGATTTGTTTAGAAAAACCAATTCACAAATACTTTATAATATTAATAGAATTAATAATAAGGAAGTTGAATTGGAATTGATAATTAAAATAATATGAACTTTTAAATTATAATGAAGCAAAATTAATGTGGAAAAAATAAATATAAATGAAAACAATTAAAAAAAAAGAAAATTTCACTATACCTCTCGGTCGGTCAGAAAAACATGCAAAATTAGAAATGTTATGGGTGAAACCAGGAAGTTTTATTATGGGAAGCCCCTAAAGACGAACCAGGTAGAAGTAGTTCAGAAAACCAATTTAAAGTTAGACATACTAATGGGTTTTGGTTGAGTAAATATTCTATAACAAGAGGACAGGCGTTAAGTATATTACCAAAAAGTTTCAGTCTGATAATTAAAAAATGATTGATTTTGACATGTTATAAGCACCCACACAAAAGTTTTTACCTGTTTATATATTTGTAACATAATAGATAATAAGATTATATGTAAATGCGTAAGCAACATTAAATAGGTCTAAGACCTTAATTTGTTGGATACGAAATACAAGCTCGCACTGACAGAGTGGGTATTTAGCCACAATTGTGCGAGATTTTATTTCAAATCATACTGTAACATCTTTATTAGCTGTTATATGATTTTATTCAGATAAGGTTATAAAAACAGAACTATCTAAGAACTAAGACACACTCAATATTTTAGCAATTTAAGTAAAGTTATTTTGGCATTTTTCACGAGTATCAATTTTATCGTTACTTTTGAAATATTAAAATGCTCATTTACAAAGTTAAACTTTAATTCAAATATTTCAAAAAAGCCTTGAATTTGACACACGTGAAAAACGCCGTTATTTTAATTGGTCAATTATCTTATTTTAATATGTTTTATACAATTCTCTCAATTTGACACCTAATTAATTAAAGTTATGAATTTTACTGATATTTCTGTTATTATTATATTTATTATATTTATTTTATCTGGATATATTATTAATTTTGCGAGAGGCGAAAAACCTGAAAACATTCAATATACAAAAGATAAAAAAAGCTTACTTTGGTTTAGAATATTGGTTCCTGTTGGACTTGTTTTGAGCGAAATTTTCTATTTTTCTGGTTTTGGAGTTTTTGCAAATTCAACAATATTAATTATTATAGGTTGGATATTTGTTGTTCTTGGTTTAATAACCCGTTGGTTTGCAGTTCTTACATTAGGAAAAGAATTTAATGTGAGCTTAACAATAATTAAAAATCATGAATTAAAAACAAAAGGAATTTACAAGTACATACGACATCCAAGTTATACTGCTTTGTTGGTTTATTATTTGGGTTTGGCAATTATAATGCAAAATATTTTTAGCTTTATTGTTCTTATTATATTACCATTAACAGCAGTAATAAATAGAATTAAAATTGAAGAAGACATGCTTTTAGAGTATTTTAAAGAAGATTACACCAAGTATTGTAAAAAAACTAAAAAATTGTTACCTTTAATTTATTAAATAAATAAAAATGAAATTGATTTTAGAATTATTAGTTTTTGCATTACCAGTAATTATTACTGCAATCCTGCACATGGTTGTAGTAAAATTCAATTTATTTGCTTTTCTAAAACACCCTATCGATCATAATAGAAAATGGAGAGGAAAACGTATATTTGGAAAAAACAAAACCTATAGAGGACTTGTAGTAATGATTTTATTTTCAGTTATAATTACCTTTATTTTCAAATTATTAATTACAAATTCCACAAATCTTGCAAACTATAATTTATTAAACTTTGATAAATATAATTTTGTTTTTTACGGTTTTTTATACGGTTTGGGTTATATAATTGCAGAATTGCCAAATAGTTTTATAAAACGCCAATATGGAACAAAAGAAGGTAAAACCAATAATGTTTTTATGATACTTGCAGACCAACTTGATTCTGCAATAGGAGTAATGTTACTTTTTCTTCCTTTTTCAAAATTAACTTTTTGGCATTTTATTGTGGGGCTAGTGTTTTTTGGATTACTTCATATTATAATAAATTATTTGCTTTATCTTGTAGGCTTGAGAAAAGAAAGATTTTAAAAATGCTCCTTACAATTAAATACAAGTATTTCTATAAAATTCGTTTAAAAATTTAGTACTTGTAACACAATTAAGTACTCATACAAAAGTTTTTTACACAATTGTATTTCTTTAATCTATTGGTTTGTCATCACATAATTGTATCATTGCACCATTGAATAATTGTATAATTCCTTATTTATAAAAAATGAAAAATTTCATATATTTTAAAGAGTATAAAAATGAAGATTTTGGTAGCAAAGCAAACAATCTGTCTGTTTTGTCTCAAAATGGTTTTAATGTTCCTTTTGGTTTGATAGTTTCTGCAAAAACAATCAAAAATTTATTAGCAGAAAACAATATGCCTCAGCATGATAGTATTGAAAAAGAGAAAAATTGGTTTGATAAAAACACAAAAATATTTGACAACTTTATTTTTAAATTATGGGAAAATGTGCAAGATAATATTATTGTTAGCAACAATATTTCGGTTGCAGTTCGTAGTTCTGCAAACATGGAAGATGGTAGAAAATTCTCTTTTGCAGGAATGTTTACAAGTGTGCTAAGTGTTAATAGTTTAGAAAAATTCAAGAAAGGATTTATTGAATGTTTAAAATCAAAATACAGTAGTTCTGTTATTTCATATTGCAAAAATAATGAGATAAATCCCCAATTAATTCAACTAAATATTATTTTGCAGAAAATGGTAGATGCAGATTATTCTGGAGTTTGTTTTAGTCTCAATCCATTGACAGGAAATTCTAAAGAAATGATTATAGAGTCTGTTGCAGGACTTGGCGAAAACTTGGTTCAGGGTTTGGTTTCTCCAAATAGATACGAAATTGATTGGTTTAACGATAAAATTAAAAAAACAGATGAGGTTACAAATAATTCTATTTCAGACAAATTATTACAAAATCTAATAAAAGTGTGTCTGGATATTCAAAAACATTATGGAAAACCACAAGATATTGAATGGGCAATTAAAAACAGTCAAATTTATATTTTACAATCACGCCCACTCACAGCTATTCAGTATGATACGCCCAATGACTGGACAAATGCAAATTTAAAAGATGGTGGAATTTCTTCTGAAATTGCAACTCCATTTATGTGCCGACTTTATGAGTATATCCTTAATCATACAATGCCAAGTTATTTGAAAAAAGTTAATATATTGCCAAACTATGAAGTAAAAAATTGGTTTAAGCAATTTATGTTTTATTCCTATTGGAATGTCTCTGCAATAAAAGATGGCTTGAAAAAAATACCTGGTTTTGTAGAACTTGATTTTGACAAAGATTTAGGTACAGAGCCTAATTATGAGGGTAATGGACATGTTACTAAAATGAATTTAAAAACAATAATTCAAGGAATAAAAGTTTTAACAGCACTTAAAAAAAACATTAAAAATACAATTTCTAAATCAAAAGAAGAGTTAAATATTTTGGACAAAATTATTGAAAAATATAAATTTATTAATTGGAATAAATTAGATACCAGAGAATTAGCAAACAAACTAAATACTCTTTTTGTTACAGATTATTTAAAAATTGAAGGCTCATATTTTTATGTAATTTATAATAATTCAAATAATACAACTTTGTTTAAAGATGGTTTTTCAAAAAAGAATAAACATAATGAAATCAATTATTTAAAACTTATTACAGGACTTCAAAATTTATCTCATCTAAAACCAAGTTTTGAATTATGGCATTTGAGTCGCAAGATTTTAAAAAATTCGTCTGCCAAAAAATATTTTCTAAATTCAGATAATGAACTGCTTTGTAATGAATATAAGTCAGGAAAAAATATACCATATAAAAACGAAATTGATGTATTTATAAAAAAATATGAATTTCATAGCGAAAAGGAATTATGTATTTTAGAACCCAATTGGGACGAAAATCCAAAACAAGTTTTTGCCACCTTAAAAGAGTTTATTTTACGAAAAGATTCAGAAAACATTATAGAACAGAATAAAAATCAAAAAAAAGTATTTGCTAAAGAATTAGAAAAAATAAAATCTAAAAAAATACGTAAAAATCTTGAAAATCATCGTTATCTATTATGGCTGCGAGAAGAATATAGAGACCGTTCAACTCAAATGTATCACATAATTAGAAAAGCATTTTTGGAGTTAGCAAAAATTTTAGTAACCAAAAATAAATTAAAAAATATTAATGATATTTTCTTTATAGAACCACAAGAGGCTATAAGTATTTTGGATAGCAAAAATAATTTGCTTGAGAAAATAGAGAAAAATAAATTAATTTATACAAGTTTTAGAAATTTTGAAAAACCGAATGAAATTTTTTCAAAAAAGCATATTTTTTCAAATAAAAATTCAAAACAATCAAGTAACATTTTAAATGGAATTGCCTGTTCTTTTGGAATTGTTGAAGGAGAAATTTATATTGCAGAAACAGTGAAAGAGGCTGAAATAATGCCAGATGGAAAAATTATGTTAACCGAATTTACAAATCCTGCATGGGCAGTTTATTTTTCTAAAATCAAAGGTTTGATTACCGAAACTGGAGGAATGTTATCGCATGGTGCAATAATTTCGAGAGAATATGGAGTTCCTGCGGTTTTAGGAGTTAAAAATGCTCGTAAATTATTAAAACATGGAGATAAAATAAAAATTGATGGTAGTTCCGGAAAAATTTATAAATTATAAAATTCTATAAGAATTTGTTTAAATTTGTTTGCATTTTGAAACCAAGGACAATGTCCAGATTTTTCAATTATTTGATATTTGGCAGTAGGATATTTTGATAAAATATATTTTTGATGTTTTATTATATTATCATCATCTCCATAGGTTATAAGTATCGGAAAATTAGGATTATAAAGTTTATTTATCTGTGGATATTTAATAATATTTTGTCTTGTTTTATTAATACTTTTAGCATTAATATTATTTAAAACATCATAATTAAATTCTAAATTATTATCGTTTTTACAATAATTTTTTAGAATTATTTCAAACATTTTTTTATAAGATTTATCGCTACCCAGCAATGCAAATATAGAGTTGAAAAACAGTGTTAAAAGAACTTTATTTGGGCTTTTTTTAATATTATAAATAAGTATTTCTTTTTCAGCTTTTTTAAAAAAATTTGAAGTAGCAGGAAGTGAGCTACACAAAAAAAGACTATTAATTTTTTCAGGCTTAAGATTTGTATAAATTTGAGCATAAAGCCCTCCCCACGAATAACCAAAAAGATGAAAATTATGTATATCAAAAAAGTTAATAATATTTTCAATATCTGAAATATAACTCATAATAGAAAAATCACAATTATCACAAATAGTTTCTCCAGTCCCTCTTTGGTCAAATGTTATAATTTTATATTTTGTTTTTAAAACCGAAACTATTTTCTCCATTTTGTCTGGGATTCCAGGTCCACCATGAAGCAAAATTATTGTTTCGGTTTTGTTTTCAGAGTAAATTCGGACTCTAAGTTTTACATTTTTATTTTTAATAAATATATTTTTCATTTTATGTTGAATAATCATTTATTAATTTAACAGTTCCATTATCTCCGTTAAGTTCCACAATATCATTGTTTTTAAAAATAGATGTAGCTTGCGAAATACCCACAACAACAGGAATTCCCAATTCTCGCCCAACTATTGCTGTGTGCGAAAGTAAAGAACCTTTTTCGCTAATTAAACCAGACGATTGTGCCATTAAAAACACCCAACCTGGGTCGGTCATTTTTGAAATCATAATTCTATTTGAAACAGAAATATTGAAATCTGGTTTTTTGATTATTACCACTTTTTCAGTCAATTTTCCTTTGGATACAGCTGTGCCTTTATAAATGTTTGTTTTGGAGTAATCAATTTGCTCGTTTTCTTGCTGAATATCTGGTACTTCATCGCCAAAGTACATAATTCTGTCTGGTAATTGTAGCTTTTCGTAATTTTTAAAAATCTTTTTGTTTTTAACAACAAAATCATATTTTGAATTAAAATTATTATTAATACAAAAATCTTTTAAATCATTAATATTCAGATAAAAAACATCTTTATAATCTACCAAAATATTTTTTGCTACCATCATTTTGCCAATATCTTCAAACATATCCTTAACCATTCCATAGGCACGAGTTCTGCAAAAACGCATATTTTCTCTATTTTTCAAACCATAAACAGCAAGTTTATAAACTTTTTTAAATATGTATCTTCTTGGATTATACCACTTTAATTTATCTAAATATTGTTTATATGCCTTGCTATGAATTGCTTTTTGCTTCTCTCTAAAACTTTGTTCGGTAGCAGAAGATAGTAATTGATTTTTTAACAATTTGATAAATAAAATTGGATTTTTCCTAAAAGATGGAGTTTCTAATTTCAATTCTTCAAGAGTTCTGTCGCCGTATTTTTTCAAATAATTTTTAATTTTATCAAATAATTTTTCGTATTTTTTATCATTATAAAAATCCATTATTTGATGTTCGGTTTTATTGAACAATAATTTTAAATCATTATTACTGTTAATAAAATCTTTGATTGAAAGCATTTTAAGAACTGCATCTGCCGATTCTACATTGTTTGACCCACAAAGTAAATCATTTGCAAATTCTTCTTTATCTGTGATTTTGTATTTTATACAAAGTTTTTGTAAAAGCCCAAAACTTTTGAAACCAAGAAAATCGTTAATTAGTGTTCTGTACCAAGGTTTAAATAGTTGTTCTGCCGATTTTTCATAATGCCTCCATAACTGTTTTGGCAATGAAAGTTTATTTTTATATGCTTCTATAAATTCATAACTTTTATTAAATTCTTTAAAAAAAATCTCATTACTTTTTTTATAAGTAATTAATAAACGGATAATTGAAACAAATATTTTTGTTTTTTTTATTAAAGATGATTTTTTAAAATTATTTTCTGCGTTTTTTAATCCAACTGCCTTTTCCCACGATTGTATAGATTTTTTTGAAGTATATACAAGTCCCATCATTTTGTACCAATTGTCTAACCTATAATATATTCTGCCTTTATAATGAGCTATTAAATCATTGAAAAGATAGGAATTGTTTTCAAAAATTTTTGGCGAAAGCCAAAAAGCATTAAAAGTGTTTGTAAACACATTTTTATATGCCTCCAAGGCAAAACTAAATGTAAGCGGTGAACTAACTTCTGGATAACTTTCTACAATATTGGTGTTGTCCAAAATTTTTACTTTATCATATTTTATTGTCGTAATTGCTCGCATTTGAAGCAAATACAATTCATTATTTTCATCAAAAGAAAACTCAATATCTGCTGGAGTTTTTAATATTTCTTCGCATTTTTTAGCTTGTTTCGCAATTTGTAATATTTCATTTTTATCAATTGTAAATTTTTTAGCTTTTAATTCTGAAACTTTGCTAACTGTAATACCTTTAACATTATCATAAATAATTGCATTTATTTTTTTAACTTTTTTTCTGCTGATTTGCTGTGTTGTTCGGCTAATTAAAAAAGTGTCAGTTTCTACTTTTTCACCAACTACACCCTCACCTAATCCGTAACCTGCAATTATTATCATATCATCTAAATTTCCTTCTGGATTTCGAGTGAAAATAATACCAGATTTATTGGCATTAACCATCTTTTGTAAAATAATAGCATATTCTATATTACATATACTAAGCCCATTAATTAACCTATACGAAAGAGCTGAAAAACTCCAAGCAGAAGCTATAGATGCTAAAATTTTTGTAAAAAGTTGTTCTGAATTTACATACAAATAACTTGAATGTTGCCCAGCAAATGACAGTTTTGAACCATCTTCGGAAACGGCAGAAGATCTAACTGATATAAAATAGTCTTTTCCAAAACTCTCATTACAAGCATCATAAATTTCTTGTTTTAAATCTTTTGAGATTTCTAATGATTTAATTTTATTTTGAATATCTTGAGAAGTTGAAAAAAGTGCTTCTTTATCACTTATTTCTACCAATTTACACAAATTTTCAATTGTGCAACGAATAGGATTTAAAATCTTATTAACAGTTTGCACTGATAAAATAAAAAAAAGAGGTGTTTTTATTCCAAATGATTGCATTTCTAATAATCGAAATGCTTTTCCTCCAACTCTTTCAATATTAAAATTATGGTTATCAATATTGTCTGGAAAAATTAGATTATTCATTTATTAAAATTTTAAAATATTGAAACTTGAACAGAAAAAAGTAAATGAACGAGTAAATTAACAAATAGCAATACTGAATAAATGGTTGCTGTTGTTTGTAAATTATTATACTTTTCTATTGGTTTGAAAATAAATCGTAAATAAAAAATACTTGCATACAAAAGAGTTAAAATATTTATTATAAAAAAACTTATATATAAATCAAGTTTTATTCCAACATAAAAATTTAGTGCAGAGGTTATTATAACTGCAATTAAAGGTATAAAAGTAGCTTGACTTGAGCCAAATATTTTGGAAAAGGTTTGATATCCATCTTCTTTTTCTTTATTTTTAATTTTGCGAGATGTTTCCCATATAGTTATTGGTATTGAAAACATTAATAAAAATATAAAATGAATAAATGTAAAATTTTCGTATGAACTTCCAGATGCCAAAGCTGTATGAAGTAAATAAAAATTTATAAGATATGGTATAGGTTGGTGAGTTAGCATTGTTAAAAACAAATGTTTTAAATGAATTTTTTCTGTAAAAAACCATTTAAACGACAATAGTGCATAAGTTAACATAATTGCAAAAACGAGTATAGTTTGTTGGGCAAAAATTAAATTTATGGAAATAATTATTATTAAACTAACAATAGCAATTAGATGTAAATCAGACTTTAACACAAGACCACGTGGAGCTGGTCGGTCTGGAAAAATTTCTTTATCTAATTCAAAATCTTTTAATTCATCAAATGTTCTCATTAATAACATCATTAGAATTGCTGATATTAAGCCAACTACGCTATTCGTGTCAAACACTACATTGCTACCCTCCAATGCTTGAATTGAAAAACTCATGCACAGATATAAAAATACAACAAAGGGTGCGTAAATTTGTAATGGAAATCTTTCTTTAAAGAAAATAAATAATCGTTTTAATATTGGTAATTGGGGTTTTTTTTGCATGGTTTTATAATTTTAAATTATGAATTTGTCAATTTTTTTTATTCTTCAAAACCCAATACAATCCTTTTGCGTTAGATTTCATTTTTTTTATAATAAGCTGAATAATAATATGTTCTGTAAAAGACAAAATTCCCCAAGTTACCATAATAAAGTAAGCATATATGTTGAATCCAAAAATAAAAAGTATGAAGAAAAAAATGCCTTGTATGTAACCACCTATTTTCCACGAATATAAATGTAAACTTGGAAAACGTTTAAATTTAATGAGCGAGACAACATTTGAAAGTAAATATAATATGAGAAAAGCGAAAAAGCTCAATAAATGTGGTGCAAAATCGTTGCCTTTGAAAATAAAAATTCCAGTAATAGCGAGTATAAAAGTTCCAACATCTGCAATAGAATCAAGTCTTGCTCCAAGTTCGGATTGCATGTTGAATTTGCGAGCAATAAAACCATCTAAAATATCTGTTATTAGATTTATAATTAATAAAATAACAAAAATATTTTCTATTTTTGTTATAGCAAAATACAAGACAATTGGAAATGAAATTATCCTATAGAATGATAAAATATTTGGAATTGTAATTATTTTTTTATTCATTTAGAAAATTAATTGTTTAAATGGTAATTAACTAAAGTTTTTGTGTTCATTTTGTGATGATTATCAATGATTTGTAAAA
>JAOZTW010000318.1 GCA_029938985.1 Bacteroidales bacterium
AGCAAGGGTAGGTGGTTGAGCGGTGCGATATGAGTAGCTTACCCTTTTTTTATTTTATAATTGAAAAAACAAAGCTCAATATTCTAATTATTAGAATATTGAGCTTTGTTTTTTTCTTAAAATTAAATAATACTTATTATTGTATCATTCCTTATACTTTCATTCCGATAAGCAAAATATCATCAATTTGGTCATATTTTACTCCCATCCAGTTTTCAATAGTGGTGTCAAACATTTCTTTTTGTTCTGTCATTTTTTTGTCTTTCACACTCAAAATAAGTTTTTTAAGTCTTGAGCTTTTGAATTTTTTTCCTTTCTTTCCTCCAAATTGAGAAGAGTAACCATCTGAGAATGTATAAAGTAAATCGTCTTTTTCTATTGGAATATCAACTCTAGTGAAATCTTGATTAACAACATCAAAAATACCAATAGGCATTCTATCTGCACGATATTCAATTAGTTCGTCGTCTCTAATTAGGTATAGCGGATTGAATGCTCCAGCATATTGAAGTTCCATTTTGCCATGATTTAAAATTGTTATCGCCAAGTCCATACCATCTTTTGCTTCCTCAACCTTTCCTGTTTGGTGTAGAGATTTTATTACCATATCTCTTAGTGCATTTAAAATCAGACCTGCATCTAAATTAAATTGATATTTAAGAGTAATTTCACCAAGTAATGCAGAGCCAAGCATACTCATAAATGCACCAGGAACACCATGCCCTGTACAGTCGGCTGCTACAATAACAACCTGGTCTTCAAATTGTTTTAACCAATAAAAATCACCACTAACTATGTCTCTTGGTTTGTATAAAATAAAATATTCAGGTAATATTTCATCTAAATGGTCATCTGGTGGTAATAATGCAGTTTGAATTCGTTTCGCATAATATATACTGTCAAGAATATCTTCTTGTTGTTCTTTTATTTCATCTCTACGACGTTCAGCAACATCTTTTTGTTTTGAAATTTCATCTCTTTGTGAAATAATTTCTTCTTGTTGTTGTTCTAATTCTGCATTTTTCTCTTCAATATTTGCTTTCTGCTGTCTAATTTCTTTCGTTCTTTCAAGTACTGTTTGCTCCAAAAATTCATTTCTTTTCTTTAATATACGTTCTCTCCATTTAAAGAATCCAAACACAGTTCCTCCTACTATAGCTACACATAGAGCTATAAACCAGAGTCTTGCCCAAAAAGGTTTTTTAATTTCAAACTTCAAACTTTTATAATAACTCCAAATACCATCTTTTCCTTTTGTACGATAAATAAAATCATACTTACCAGCTGGAAGGTTTTGAAAAGTAGCTCTGTGAGAAGAACCTGCCGACTCTAAATAGTTTTTATTTAAACCTCTTAATAAATAATCGTATTCTATAGATTCTTCGTTAATAAACGAAATACCAATAAGTTCAATAACAATATTATTTTGAAAATATCTTAATTTTGCATTTTCAAGAGCAAACTCATCACCATTAAGTTCTATTGATTCTATTCTGCAATCAGGAGCGTATTTTTGTGTTTTATCTTTTTTAATATCAAAAGTTGCAATTCCATGCAAAGTACCAATCCATAACAATCCTTTTCCATCAAGTTGTAGTCCGTTAATAGCTATTTCGTTGCTTGGTAAACCATCAAGAGCATCAATATAAAATTGAATTGAAAAGTCTTCTTTTTTCAAATAACAAACACCTTTATTTGTACCTATCCAAATATATTTCTTATTTATAGCTTGTTTTATAGCATTAATATTGTTATTTTTTAAATCCTTAATTTTTATCATTTTAAACTCAGCATTATTATAAATACCAAGTCCGTTTTCTGTTCCTACAAATAAAGAGTCTCCAATTTGTTCTAACGACCAAACTGTTTGGTCTAAATTATGAAGGATTTTAAAATTTGAGCCATCAAAATATATAATTCCTTTACTGCTACCTCCCACAATCAAATCTCCAAACTCAGAAAGTTGATATACAAGTGCTGTTAAAGTATTTTTTATCATTTTTGGCGTGGCTTCAAAATTTTCAAAATAATACACCACTCCGTCAGAGCCTGTTAGTATAAAAATTTTACCATCAGATGCAATATAAATATCTTCAATGTGCGGTATTTCTTTTTCAAATTTGTTATAATCTAAGACATTAAGATCTTCATTAACTTTATAAAGTCCTGTTGTTGTGGCAACAACCATATTTTCATCGTCTGTTTTTGCTATTGAAAAAGGTTTATCTTGTTTATTGAACAAAGAACTAATATTTTTTATAGTGTCTTGTAGTACATAAAGATTATTGCTAAAAGCAAACCACATTGAATTATTTTTATCATAATTTATTGAATTTACTTTGTTGTTAAATATATCTGGGTGAACTATTCTAAGACTTTTGTTGGTTAATTTTTGAACGCCTCCTGAAAAGCCAAACCAGTAATTATTTTCATTATCTACAAAGAACGACAAAATACGTTCGTTTAGCAGTCCTATTTTTTTATCATAAATAATGGGTTTTTGTCTTAAAGTAAATATTTGATATGCTTTAAAGCTTGAAATAAGCCAAATAGCACCATCTTTTGTTTGATATATACTACTTATATTGTTATTTCCAATGTTTATTTTTTCATTTATTCGTTCTCCAAATCTATTGGTAGTAAAGTTTCGCATAGCACCGTGATAAAGTCCTGTTTTGGTTGAAACCCAGAGTTTTTCATCTTCGTCTAAAAACACAAAATAACACTCCTCCTTACTAATTTGTTGTAAATTATTATTTTCATTATCTAAAACATACAAACCTTTGCTTGCCGCAATATAAGTATATTCTCCTGTAGTATCCTGAGTTATAGAATTAACATTATAATGTGGCATTGCAGGATGCTCTTTTGATGGTTGCATTAATTTTCCCTCGGAGGTTAGTATCCAAATTCCATTATTTCCATAAAACCATTTGTTATTGTCAACATCAATAAAAATATGTTTAAATGCTGTTTTATCTATAATATTAGTAAATTTATTGTCTTTTAAAACTGATATTCCCGATAAGGTTGCAAAATAATAATCATTTAAGCTATCTTGTTTTATATCAAATACTTCATTACTATTTAAACCATCTTCTGTAGTATAAGTAACCATATCTCTTCCGTTAAATTTAACGGCACCAGAATATGTTCCAAACCAAATGTATCCCATTTCGTCTTGACACATAGAAAGAATATCTTCCTGTGGTAATCCTTGTTCGGAGCCATAAAATACAAATGGAAAAATACCTATATTATATGTTTGGTGTAAAGCAGTTAGATAGTTCTCGGCTGCATTAAAAGGCATTCCAGTTTGATTTTTAAAATATGTGTCAAAAACGCCTCCAGAGGTTTCTGCATATTCAAAAAATTCTAATATTTTTTGTCTTAATTTTGGCAAATTTTTATTTATCGCCCAACCACCTTTTTTTACTTCTCCAAGTATAAATTTAGATTCAAGTTCAGGATAGTCAGGTAATGAGTGAATTGAAAAACTCACTATTGTATAATCTGCTCTTCCTGCAGCAACAGTATTCAAAAGTTCAGATGTAGTTGTAGTTATATAATTGGTAATTCCATTATCTTTTAAAGCTTGTTCGTAAGATGTGTTTGGAGCTGTTACACCTTTGTATTTTCTCAAATCTGAAATTGCATTAATCTCAATGTTTTTTCGAGCAACAACCACTTTTGCATTTGGAGCATATCCAATAATATCTACTTTACTTAACCTCCAAGGAACTGGTTCTAAGAGGTCGCAAACAATATCTATACTATCAAAAAGTGCGGGAACATAGGTGCTATCTTCTTTTGGAGTACCTTCACTTGTTGCAAAATAGTCGGATAAATTATCCACAACAGTTAACTTATAAGGAACTTTTAAAAAGAATGCAGAAAAATATTCTGCCACATTATGGCTAAATTGTTTTTGCTTATTTTGACCATTGAAATAAATCATTTCTCGTTCTCTAACTGCAATATTTATTACACCGTCTTCTTTTATTTCATCTAAATCACGTCCAGAAGCATTTTGTGAATCCGATTCTGCAAAAGAATTTATTATACTAAGATAGGTCTGATAATTAAGTTGATAGCGATTAAGAAATATTTCGTCCAAACGTCCATTTCCTCTTATTGTTTCAAAAAAGTTATTTATTTCTTTGGTTAAACCTTCGTTGTTATTTTCTACTCCCCAACCAACATTTATTGCTTTGGAGGTAGGAAAAGCTAATCGTGAATTTTCATTTTCTTTCAGATATTTGAGAGCAATATATGAATTTGAAACAAATCCATCGGCAGATTCGTTGTGCAACATTTCTTGTGCGTCTTCCTCTGTTTTTGTAGCCATTATATTAATATCTATTCCTCTTCTTTTTTCAATAACCTCCAAGTTTGAATAATATGCCGAATTATTAAGAACTGCAATATTTATATTATCTAATTCAGATTCTTTCTTTAATTCTTTATTCTGTGCGAGAGATAAATAGTCTTCCGACATAAAAAGTTGTGCAAAATAAGACCATTCTTTATTTGTTTTTTTAACTACAAGTAAATCGCTCAATTGCATTATACCTGCAAAATCCATAATATTTTCACGCCAGGGATATATATATATAGTTCCACAAATAAAATCAGCTTTTTTTAGGGCATCGGGAGTATATGAGTAGTTATTGTTACCTTCAAAGTCTGCGGGAATTATTCCATCTTGTGCTAGCACATCATTCCATTCCACAAAAACTGGTTCTAATTCTACATTTAAAAAAGAAGCAAATTCTTCTGCAAGTTCTTTATTTATAGTATTATAAAAACCCTTTGTAAAAGCAACTCTTACAACGCCACTTCTTTTTATTTCGTCGATACTACGCCCAAAAGTAAGTATAGGAAGTAGTAGTATTATTGAAAATATAATTAGTATTTTTTTCATAGGAATAGGTAATATTCTTTTTTTTCGTTAATATTACAATTATTATGCCTTTAGACAAATTGAAAAAATAAAGTTAAAAAAAAGAATTATGATTATACATAAACAATATAAAATTTAATTTTTCAAAAGTAATAAATATTTTTATTTTTGTATCATTTACTTGAAAATATTTTAAAAATAATTATTAACTACTTCTTTTTTTTTGTGTAATTAATGAAAATTTAATTATTTTTTTCAATTATTTTTATTTCCTTGTTAGAAATATTATAAATTTGGTAAATTAATTTGTCTAATTTATAGTTATATTTTTCAATATTTTTTTTATTATAAATGTTGTCAACAAGTTTTATTATTTCAAGATAATATTTGTTTGTTGTTTTAATATTTAAAATAGGAAAATTCGCTAATTCACTGACTTTAAATTGCGGAAAAATATTTCTTTGTAGTTTATCAAATTTATGTGCAAACCAAAAAGATATTAATTTTGAATTTAATATTGCCAAAATATATTTCAAATCATATATAATAGGGTTAAAAATAACCATGCTATTTATGTCATTATAAAACAATTCGTTTGTATAAGTTGCTTTAATACAATAAGGTAGTTTACTCGGTATTTGTCGTACCAAAATTCTTTCGCCAACAAAGGGTACAGATTTTCGCATTTCTGCTATCCAGATACCATATTTTATATATTCTCCAGACCATTCTGTAGAAAACCTATCAACATCTGCTCCTCGTAAATATTTATCATAATTTTTTTTGGGATTTAAAGAATGAAATTCTCTGTTATTTTTAATCTTTTCGCTTTGTGCAGGTTTGCCTTTACCTACTTGATAAACTTTTAAACCTGTAGAAACTGTTACTAATTTTTTTAAAATAATTGATTTTTTTTCAATTTTATCAATAATATTTTTTGCTTTTTTATTTTTATGTAAAGATATTTGAAAAATATAACTTGGAGCTATTATTTCATTCTTATTTATTTCGGTTTGAAAAACAATTTTTTCATTTTCTATTTCTCTTAAAACCAACTTATTATTTATATTTTTATCAAAACTAATTATACAGGCATCTACATTTGCGGTGTCAAATACTTTATCTAAAATATTGGTTATTAATATATTCCCGAAATTTTGAATTATATGTTCCCTAATTTTTGAAACTGAATTTAGAGTTAAAATATTGTTGGGTACAATAAAACCAATAGCTCCAGAATTATTTGTTAATTGAATAGCTTTTTCAATAAATAAAATAAATGTACTTATCTGATTATCACTAAATTTATAATTATTTTTAAAAAATTGTTTTTGAGCTTTATTAAAGTTTTTGTTCCTCGAAAAAATATAAGGCGGATTACCCACAATTGCATCAAAACCAGAGAGGTTTTCATTTTCATTAAAACATTGCGGAAATTCTTCTTCCCATTCAAATGCTTTATTATCAA
>JAOZTW010000916.1 GCA_029938985.1 Bacteroidales bacterium
TTGTCATAAATTTAATTCAGAAACTTCGCAAGCTACGTTCCTGAATTAAATTGAAGACACAAAGCCCGAACCCGTTATGCAACAATTTTAAAAACAGTAACTTATGAAACAATCAAAAAATACAGTAAAAAACAACAAAAGACAATGGTTTTTAAAAATCATTTCGTTTTCAATAATTTTGGCGATATTTTTATCGTCATGTATTTCGATGGAAATTGCTACGGTAAGTGAAGAGCAGAAGCAAAATTGTGAAATAATTGATAGGGTCGAAACGAGATATACCAGTTATCAACTTTTTCATATTATTCACAAAAAAAAAATAGCAAAAAGATCTGAAATAAAAATAAAAAATGAAGTGAAAAAAAAATATCCGACAGAAAATGTAGAAGTAAAAAACATAACAATAAGCGGTAAAGGTAGCCTTTTGAATTTAATTGATATTTTTGCCTATCCTATTTTAGCTGGAAATTTCCAAGTAGTTACGGTTTCTGGTGATGTTTACAAATGTTCTATGGGGACTAAAAACACAGAAAATCAAACAATTGTAGTAAAGACATCCGATGTTGATATAAATATTCCAGAAACTAAATCTGTAAAAGATAATGTTTATGCTTTAATCATCGGAAATGAAAATTATGCAAAATATCAAACCGAATTAACAACAACATCAAATGTAGAGTTTGCGATACATGATGCAAAAATTTTCAAAGAATATTTAGTCAAGACAATTGGAATACCAGAAACAAATATAATTGAATTATATGATGGACAAAGATTTCAAATGATTAGAGAACTTAATAAAATTATGGAACTTGCAAAAATAGGTGGTGTAAACTCTGAAATAATTTTTTATTTTGCTGGACACGGATTTCCCGACGAAGAAACAAAGGCTGCCTATATTATGCCAGTTGATATTAGTGGAGCAGATGTGAAAAATGCTATCAAATTATCTGATTTGTATAAGGATTTAACACAACACCCAACTAAAAGAGTAACTGTCTTTTTAGACGCATGTTTCAGCGGTGGCGGAAGAAATGAAGGACTGGTTCCTGCTCGTTCAGGTATTAGAATAAAACCAAAAGAAGCTGAATTAACAAATAGTTTTGTTGTATTTTCTGCAAGTTCAGGTGACCAAATATCGCTACCTTATAGAGAAAAAGGACATGGAATGTTCACATATTTTTTACTTAAATCTTTGCAAGAAAGTAAAGGAGATATAACTTATGGGAAACTTGCCGATGAGATAATCAAAAATGTTCAAACAAGTTCGGTAACGATAAATGGAAAAAGACAAGACCCTAAAATAAACACAAGTAAAAGTGCTATTAAAAAATGGGAGAAATTTAAGTTCAAATAAAAATTATAAAATGGATTACCCACGTAAAGTTAGAAATATTTTATATTTTAACAAGGTAGAATAAATAAATTATTACCTTGAAAATCAATCTTATTAGCTTTACGTGGCAGTTAAATTGCAAAAAAATAATAGCAAATAAAATCGGTCAAATTGCTGATTTTACAATAATTAACAAAATAAATAAAACAATCGTAAAAAATGTATTCACTTATTTATGAATTAGTTAGCAGACAGAATAATTTGTTAGTTTGTTTGACTGTTTTGACAGACTGATTATTTTTAAGCGAGCAAGCTCGCCTAAAAATAATCAGTCTATCAAAGCAGCCATTCGAATTGACGAAAGTTTATTTCGTCGCTGATTGATTGATAATAAGTGCATAACATTTTCTTGAATTTCATTGCCTTTTTCAAGGTGCAAAAATT
>JAOZTW010000319.1 GCA_029938985.1 Bacteroidales bacterium
GTGTAATTAATTAAATATCAAAATTATACAATAAGAATTTAACTGAACCAGTACCTCCAGGTTGGAGTTAGCTTTTTTCTTTTAAAGTCTAATTATGAGGCACGCAACTAAAATATTAAATCAAAATATTGATTTCTTCCAAAAGAATATTATATTCTGTTTTTAAATTTAGTTGTTTGTTGAAATGCAAAGCAAAGAATAACAGGCAAATACATTAACACATACTGTATTTTTTTATTTTTTATTTTAATTAACTTTACTTAACAAAGAAAATCATTACATTTGCAGTTCAATAAATTTAGAAAAACACTTAAATAATTAAATAAAACAAACAATTAAGATGACACTAAAGAAAAAAATAAAAAAATATTTGACAAACAAATATTTTAATTTTGTATTATCAACAATTATTCTATTATTACTAGTTATTTGGACAGGTAATTTTTGGCTATTACTTTTAGAACCAATTATTGTAGATTTATATCTTACCAAAAAAGTAAACTGGACTTTTTGGAAGAAAAAAGGAGTTAAAAAGCAAAAATGGTGGATAGAATGGTTAGATGCTGCTATATTTGCAGTAATTGCCGCTACAATTATTAGAACATTATTAATAGAAGCCTACACAATACCAACGTCTTCAATGGAAAAATCGTTACTTGTGGGCGACTATTTGTTTGTAAGCAAATATCACTACGGACCACGTATGCCAATTACGCCCGTAGCTTTTCCGTTTGCTCACCACACACTGCCAGGCACCAAAAACACAAAATCGTTTTCCGAAGTTGTTAAAATGAAATATAAACGACTGATAGGTTTAGAAGATATTGAAAACGATGATGTTGTGGTTTTTAATTTCCCCACAGGCGATACTGTTGCACTCAATCAGCAGGGACAAAGTTATTACCAACTGTGTAGAGATTACGGCAGAGAAACAGTATTGTCAAACAGGTTTACAAACCCAAACAATGGTCAAACTTATGTAGATTATTTTGGCGATGTGGTTACAAGACCTGTGGATAAACGAGAGAACTACATAAAAAGATGCGTTGCTATTGCTGGAGATAGCTTGCAAATAAAAGATGGTGAGCTGTATATAAACGGAAAACAACAGAGAGATATTACTACCAAACAATACAAATATTTAGTTATTACTGACGGAAATATAATAAACACAAGAGTGTTTGAAAACTTAAATGTTTCGCAAGAAGACAAAGACAACGAACGTAGAATAGACCCAAACATAAAAAATTATATGAAAATAGGGCATAACGATATGAAAAACTGCTTTACCTATCCTTTGTCAAAAGACAAAGCGACTCAATTGCAAACGGTTTCGAATGTGAAATCTATTAACCAAATAATTAAGCCGTTGGGGTATAAAGAAAACTATATTTTCCCTCATACAAAATCAACTTTTATGATTACAGAGCGAGTAATTAACGAACTACAAGGGGCGATTCCCGATTCTATCTTAAATGTAGTTGCTACCTTAAAAGATAAAAACTATAAAAACGAAAACATGTTTTCGGACGTTCTACTAAAAACACTTGGAACTGCTACTGCGGTTGAATACGGAACTCTTATTCTGAAAAAATCAGATAAAGACACATATAAGTGGAACGAAGATAATTTTGGACCTATATGGATACCCAAAGAAGGTGTTACTGTTCAGTTAAACCTTGATGTTCTTCCGTTGTATGAAAGAATTATTGATGTTTACGAAGAAAATGATTTGGAAATAAAAAACAACGAAATATTTATTAATGGAGAGAAAGCAACAGAATATACATTTAAAATGAATTATTATTTTATGATGGGAGACAGCCGTCATAATTCTGCTGATTCTCGCTTTTGGGGCTATGTGCCAGACGACCATATAGTAGGAAAAGCTCTTTTTGTTTGGTTGTCGCTGGATAAAGACAAAAGTATTGTTAGCAAAATTAGATGGGAGCGATTCTTTATGGGCATAAAATAAAAAATGAAATTCAGTTGAAAAACAATAGCAACACCCCCTTGCTGGTGCAGGGCTGTTGCATGCTATTTTTTAATAATAAAAATTTATAATTCTATGAAAAAAATATTCAATATTCAATATAGAATTTTCAATATTCAAGTAAAAAACAAATAAAATGAACATTGAAAATTCAGTATTGAATATTGAAAGTTAATTTTATATAAGCATGCAACAGCCCTGCTTGCTGGTGCGAGCTTGTAGCTCGTATCCAACTCGTTTTAACCCCTTGCTGGTGCGAGCTTGCATCTCGTATCCAACTCGTTATAACATCTCCTCTTGTTGATGCAAGTGTTGTTAGCTTTGCCAAAGTTTTGTTGTTGTTTGGTTACAATTTCGTAACAGCGAGGGGTTTTAAAATTATTCCTTCTTTTTCAAAAAGTTGTTTTACATCTTTGTAAAAAAGCTCATGTTTAAAATCCTTTTGCTTGGATAAATATTTTTTGATGCCAGATAAATACAGCTCTGCAATTATTTTTTTTGCCTCCTGTTTTGTGGCTGTTCTAAATTTGTTGTAATCAGGAACATTCATGTACATGTCAAAACTTTTTATTTTACGTTGATTAAATTTGCGGTCGGGACGAAACGAACTTGTTTTTGGCTCCATTACCATAAATACAAGATTTATTCTTGAAGTTTTTTGGGTGTAATTAGATGTTATCAACAAACTATTGTTACTTCAAGTTTGTAATGTCTAATAAAAAGCAGGTATTATGAAATGTGCTGTAATAGACCGAATAACAATTTATTACGATATTTAGTGTGTGGATAATAAAAAGCATATACCAGACATTATTAACTTGAAGTAACACTAGAAATACAAGTATATTATTTAATGGAGAAACTTATTCTAATTTTGAGAATGAAATAAATAATTTTAGAAAAATTGCAAAATATTTTGTACTTTATTAAATATTTCCAGTACCTTTGCAGACCAAAGTTAGAAATTGCATTTCAAATACAATATTGGCAATTGTTTCTATAAAAAATACATTTATAAAAATAATTGGTTTTAATGTATAAACCAATTCCTAATTCTTAATTTTTTAGTCCTAATTGCCGTTTACGGCACTATGCCTTAATTAGATATCAAACCAATAAATTTTATTAACAAATTAAAAAAGAACGAATTTGTAAAAAATTTTCTTACACTTCTTACAGGTTCGTTATTTGCACAGGCTTTATTATTTGCTATTACGCCAATTATTTCTCGACTCTATTCCGAAAAAATGTTGGGCTTACACATGGTTTTTATGAGCATAGTTATAGTATTAAAAATACCTGCAACCATGCGTTTTGAACTTGCAATAATCCTACCCAAAAAAGATAAAGATGCCATAAATGTAGTAATACTTGCATTAATTATTAATCTGATAACCAACATAATATTTACAATAATAATTCTGCTTTTCTTTGATTTTATAAATAATCTACTTGGTAACGATAATCTTGGACGCTATCTTTATCTTGTGCCAGTATCAGTGTTTTTTACAGGTGTTCATTTTATTTTTAACTTTTGGAACAACCGAAAAAAGAAATACAAAAATATTTCTGCATCTTTAATAAGTAAAAACGCATCTGTTGGAGCATGGAATATTGGTTTTGGAATAATGGATTTAAAACATATTGGTCTTATTCCTGGACAGATAGTTGGAATTTTTGTATCTACAATAGTATTATTTATATTTTCTTGTAAAGAAATGTTTTCTTTGTTGCACTTTGTTTCTTTTAAAAAAATGTTTCAACTTATGAAAAAATACAAAGATGTTGCTCGTTTCAATACTTTAATAAATTTGGTTGTAAATATATCTAATGAAGCACCAATATTTTTGTTATCCAGTTTTTTTGGAACAGCAACAGTTGGTTTGTATGGCATGGCAAACAAAATAATAGGAACACCAAGTAATCTGATTAGTAATTCAGTAGGACAAGTTTTTTTTAGAAAAGCAACCGAAATTTACAACAATAAACAAGATATTTATTCTTTTTTGAAAAAAACATATTTGAATTTATTAAAAATTGCATTACTAATATTTATCCCAGCTCTTATTGTTGCTCCTTTACTAAAATATATTCTTGGTACAACATACGACTGGACAGCAACAGGTTATTTCACAATGATGATAATTCCATTGCTTTTTCTCAAATTTCTTAACAACCCAGTATCAAGTATTTTTACAATTCTTAATAAACAAAAAAAATTAACATTTTACTATATTGCTATTCTAATCATAAGAATTGGTTCTATATATATTGGCTATAAATTTTTTGATAATGCCTATATTGCAATAGCTCTTTTTGTTATATCTGGTATTGTTTTTAATATTATTCTAATGTTTTTGTTTTTAAAAATAGCAAAAAAAACTCAATATTCACAATAGTTTGAAGAAACGTCATGTTTCATTAAGGCATATTGAAATAAATAATTGACAAATTTAAACGAACTTATTTTTGTTTTTACCAATTCAATAAATATAATAATATCAAGATATTTGCATATTTTTTTGAAGAAGTAAAAAGTAAAAAGAACAAGTTTAAATCGTTAATAGTTTTTATATACTTAACTGTCTTAAAAAATGGTTTTCACACTACCTGTAAAATACGTGGCAATTGATAAAAAAACTGTCAACTACTTTTAATTTATTTGAAACATGCCAAAAAAAACATTATCTTTGTAACTTATTTACTTTAATATACTATTATGTTTTAAAACTTTTTTCAAAGTATTTTATAAATAATTGAAATTTAAGATGTAAACCAATTTCTATTTTTTAATTTCTAATTTCTAATTGCCGTTTACGGCACATGCCTTATGCAAAATCAACAAGAAACTCCAAAAAAACTAATTGACGTAGATACACTTGTACGAAAACAAAAAAATAAATTTTTCAGAAATTTACCGCAATTTCTAATTAATCTGATAAAACGAACGATGAAGCAAGACGAACTCAATAAACTAATTTATGATAACAGAGATAAAGATGGCGTAAATTTTTGTAATGCCTGCATGGCTGACTTAAACTATAAATTTGATGTTACTAATGAAGAAAACATTAGACCACAAGGACGTTTTATTTTTGTTGCAAATCATCCACTTGGAGCTGCCGATGTGGGAGCAATATTGAATACATTATCAAAAAAATATACAAACGTTAAAGCTGTTGGTAATCGGGTATTAGGAAATGTAGAAAATATAAAATCGCTTCTTATTGAGGTAGGTGTGTTTTCAAGAACAGATATAACTGCCATAAAAAACATGAATAAAATTTATGAATCGAAAGAAAATCAAATACTTACTTTTCCATCTGGCTTGGTGTCTCGCAAAACAAAAGGAGTGGTTAGAGATTTGCCCTGGAAAAATAGTTTTATTAAAAATGCAGTGAAATATAAAAGAGATGTAGTGCCGATTTTGGTTGATGAAGTAAATTCTAACAAATTTTATTTTGTGGCTAATCTTCGTAAATTTTTTAAACTAAAAATTAATATTGAATCACTTTTTATTCCCGAAAATTTGTTTGAAAACAAAAACGGAACGGTCAAATTAATTGTAGGAAAACCTATTTCATATAAAACTTTTGACAAATCAAAATCGCCAAGAGACTGGGCATTAACAATTCAAGATATTGTATATAATCTGAAAAATAAAGATTAACAACTACAATTTCCACCATAGTTAATACCTTTGTCAATCATTTTTTGTTGGGTTTTGTAACAATATATTTTCTTTTCTCTCATATCTTTATTGTGTCCTACTTTTGTTTCTGGAAATTTTTTCTTTTTTGAAAAAAATATTTGAATACCAAGCCCCAAAAAAGCTATTGCTATCAACACGATTGATAATAATAATAGTTTTAAAAACATAATGAATTTTTTAGAAATAATAATTTCTGCAAAGTTATTTTTTTTTATTTTATAATAAAATTATTTTAAGTGAAAATGAAATAATAAGTAGCTCCAAGATATACCGTTTTTTTGTTTTTTTAATAATCTACTGCATTAAGACGTAAGTACCTAAATTAATTGTAATAACCTTTTGTTGTAAAAATCTTCAAATTAGTACTTGTCATGCTATTCAGACGTTTCCAAGTCCCCTATTTTTGCCATAAGGCAAAAAATAAGGGACGTTGGAAAGTCTTTTTCGTATAACAATACTTTAGGTACTTATGTCTTGATACACTACAAATATTTCGGTGCTACGCATCTTTGCAATAATATGTTGTTATTTTTTCTTTTTCACTAATAAATTTTTGGCGTTTTTCATAAGTGTAAAGTACAAGGCATTTTTATTTTTTAAATACTGCAGTTTACTTATTGTAAATGAGGATTT
>JAOZTW010000320.1 GCA_029938985.1 Bacteroidales bacterium
TATTTTTTGTGTAATATTGGCAATATAGCCCTATTTTTTATTAACCAACACTGTTGTAGGGACTACCAACAATTGCATCTGATATGCAAAACAGCAATAAGTAGGTAATCATATATAAACGACACTTTTTAAGAGGTTATTTATGATTACCTACTTATTATTTTATTTTCACTTAGATTTTATTATTTGTAGGTATAAAATAGTATAATAAATATAAATAATAGAGTAATTAAATATCAACATAAATTAAATTGAATAGAAATTTTATTTTTTTTTTAAGTATGTTATTAAAATCAATTTTATTTATTTAACTTTGAAGTCGTTTTTAAGCAAATTAAAATATATAGTTTTTGTAATTAACTATGAATGAATACAAAATATATTATATAAATTTTTAAGAGTTTATTTTTTATTGATTTTACAATTTAAAACAACAAATAGCAATTGTTAAAATATTTTAAAAATCATAAAATAACAAATTAATGAAAATGAAATAATATGTAGCTCCAAAATACGCCGTTTTTTGTTGTTTTAAAAATTGAAAAGTCAAATCAAACAAGTAGGATGGTGTTTTTTTTTCACTTATCTTAATTTATCTCATGTTTGTTTCATAACTATTAAATTTGTTTTAATATGCCTTAGTGAAAAAGAAAAAATGAGTAATCCCCAATCTACTTGTTTATTTTGCCCTTTTTAAAAATTTTAAAAAGTCATTAAATAGCTCGCTATTTGCAGATTTGTTAAAATAATAGAAGAACAAAAAAACGGCGTATTCTGTAGTTAGTTTCATTTTTCACATATTCGCCAAAAAATTATAACCTTAAAATATTGTTATGAGAAAAATCTTAGAAGCTTCTGATTTTACCAACGGAACATATACAGGTACGTTTATTACCGAAATAGTTGTTAGGTTTTTAATTAAACTTACAGATATGCCAAAGGTAAATAAAATTTATTACAAAAATATTAACAAAGAAGGATTGGAGTTTGTTAATTCAGTGATTGATGAATTGGAAATTGATTTTGAAATAATTGAAAAAGAGTTAAGAAGAATTCCTAAAAAAGGAGCATTTATTACAATTTCAAACTATCCGTTAGGCGGTTTAGATGCTTTGTTGTTAATGAAAATTATTTCTGAAATCAGACCAGATTACAAGTTTACAACAAATTATTCGTTTCACAAAATAAAACCGCTACGAGAATTATCTATTCCTGTAAATCAGTTGGAACAAGACATAAAAGGAACACCAAGTATTACGAGTATAAAAAAGGCACTATCGCATCTCAACAGTGGAAAACCTCTCGGAATATTTCCCGCAGGACGAGCTTCAACATACCACAGAGGAATAAAAACAGTAACCGATAAAAAATGGAATCCAAAAATTATTAAATTTATCAAAAAAACAAAAGTACCTGTTGTACCAATTTATTTTCAAAATATAAATACAATTTTTTATCATATATTAGGTAACATACACCCGCTTCTACAAGCGGCACGCTTACAAAAAGAGTTTTTCAAAAAAAAGAAAAAAACGATAAACATAAGAATAGGAAATCCTATAAGAATTAATCAGCAAGAAAATTTTCCTGATATTTCTATGTATGGGCGATTTTTACGTGCCAAAACTTATGCTCTTGGTACAACTCTTGAAGTCAATAAATTTTTTAATCATAAGCAGATACAAAAAGTTAAAAATGTTGAGGAAATTATAGCTCCTGTAAATGCTCAGATAATAAAACAACAAATTGAAGAGGTTAGAAAAAATAATTTGTTGTTTTCAATTAGCGGTTTTGACATTATTAGTGCCCCCGCAAATCAAATGCCCGACGTGCTTACGGAACTTGGTAGGTTACGAGAAATTACTTTTAGAGAGGTTGGTGAGGGTACTAATAAAAGTTCGGATATCGACGAATTTGATTTATATTATCATCACTTAATTATTTGGGATAGTGCCGAAGATAAGATTGTTGGAGCTATCAGAGTTGGAAAAGGTAAAGAAATATTAAAACAATTTGGAGTGTCTGGTTTTTATATAAATTCTTTATTTAAGTTAAAAAAAGAAATAAACCCAATACTAATGCAATCCATAGAACTTGGTCGTTCGTTTATAGTAAAAGAATATCAACGTAAACCACTTTCATTGTTTTTATTATGGAAAGGAATTTTATATTTTTTATTAAAAAATACAGATTATAGATACTTGATAGGACCTGTTAGTATAAGCAATGAATTTTCTAAATTATCAAAAAATTTAATAGTTGAATTTTTTCAAAAACACTTTTACAACCAACAAATTGCTCAATTTGTTGAACCTCGCAATAATTTTAAATTAACTATTGATTATAATGTTGACAACGAACTACTGTTAAAAGATATTGGAGGAAATATCAATAAATTAGATAGATATATAAAAGAAATTGAACCAAGATTTAGTATGCCAGTATTATTGAAAAAATATATGAGTATGAATGCAAAAATTATAGCCTTTAATGTTGATCCTAAATTTAATGATTGTCTTGACGGTTTAGTTATTGTTGATAGTTTTGATGCTCCTATAAAAATGGTTCACTCTTTATCAAAAGAAATTAACGATGATACTATTTTAGAAAGATTTAAAATAGATAAATATCAAAGTTAAATTAGTCTTAGTGAAAAAAAAAATAACTAACCCCAATCTACTTGTTTATTTTGCTCTTTTAAAAATTTTAAAAATATCATTAAATAGCTTGCTAAGGAATGATACAATTATTATGTGATTATAAACCAATAGATTAAAGAAATACAAAAGTGTAAAAACTTTTGTATGGGTACTTATTTGTAGATTTGTTAAAATAATTGCAGGACAAAAAAAGATGTATCTTTGAACTACTTATTATTTCATTTTCACTTAGTTATTTACAATAAATAAAAAATAAAAAATGATTATTGATGTTTTTTTTAATGGAATGTTAATTGGTATTTTGGCATCAATGCCAGTTGGTGCACTTGCCGTACTTTCGGTTCAACGCACTATGAGTGTTGGACTTATTGCTGGTTTTATTATTGGACTTGGTGCAGCCGTTGCAGATATTATTCATGGCATGATTGCTGCCTTTAGTGTGAGTATTATTTCAGATTTTTTGATAAAATATAAAATTATTTTTGGAATTGTAGGTAGCCTTTTCTTATTATTTATAGGATACCGCATTTTTGGTACAGATGCTGTAAAGGAATTTAAGAAAAATAAAAAATTCTCAAAACGAAAACTCGCTAACGATTTCTTTTCAAGTCTTTTTATAGCTGTTTCAAATCCAGTAAACATTATTGGTTTTGGTGGTTTTTTCGCATCATTTGGTGTGGCAAATCAAGCAACTACTACTTTTCAAATTATTACTCTTCTTTTTGGGGTTTTTATTGGAGCTTTATTATGGTGGTTTACACTATCTTTTATTGTAAATATTTTTAGAAAAAAAATAAAAGTGCGAAGTATTTTTTGGATAAACAGAATTATGGGAGCTTTCGTATTCTTACTTGGTGTTGCACTACTTGTTCTAATAATTTTTTTCCCAAACCAACTCAATTGAAAATAAAATAACTTTAACTTTGTAGTTGTTTGGCAAAGTTTATGTATTATGTAACTAAGAAATAAACAAGTAAGCTCAAATTACTGTTTTAGCCTAAATAGTTCACTATTAGTAGCTAAGTTTTTAATTTTAAAAAAATAACTTGTGAAACGAATTAACTTAATAACAATAATAATATTATTATCCCAATCAATAATAATTTTAATATCCTTTTTTTGGAATATTTCATCTGCAAAAGACAATATGTATAAAGTAGTGAAGTCGCAAGGTGATGCATTTTTCAGTGAGTTAATTACTTCTCGTGCTTGGAATGCACAGCATGGCGGAGTTTATGTTCCTGTTTCCGATAAGCTACAGCCCAATCCACACCTTGATGTTCCTAATAGAGATGTTTATACAACAGATAGTGTGTTGCTTACCAAAATAAATCCGGCCTTTATGACTCGCCTTGTCTCGGTAATAGCCGAAAAAAAGAACGGAATTCATTACCATATAACAAGTTTAAATCCTATACGTCCCGAAAATAAAGCGGATAATTGGGAAACAAAAGCTTTACAAAATTTTGAGAACGGGAAAAAAATAGAGTTTGAATTTTTAAAAAAAGACACTGTTTTTAAATATATGGCACCACTTATGGTAAACGATGTTTGTATGAAATGCCATGCCAAACAAGGATATCAAGTTGGAGATGTAAGAGGAGGTATTAGTATAAATATACCTGCCTCTGAGCCACTTACAGCCTTAATTAAACAAAACACACAAATTACAATTCTTCATGTAGCAGTTTTCATTTTTGCAATTATATTTACTCTTATTTTTACAGCAATTATAAAAAAGAATTTAAAGAAAATTAAAGATAGGAATAATGAAATTAATGAAGTCAATGAGGCACTTATGCAAACAAATGAGGAGATTTCTACCCAAAACGAGGAGATTGAAAATCAGCGAGAGCACCTTGAGTTAAAAAACGAACAAATTAATTCAAGTATTCGTTATGCTCGTACTATTCAACAAGCGAGTCTTCCTTTTTCAAGTGATATAAGTAAATTTTATCCGAATTTTATAGTTTTCGCACCTAAGGACATTGTGTCGGGAGATTTTTACTGGATAGCAGAAACAAGTAATTATAATTTTATTGCAGTCGCAGATTGTACAGGTCATGGAGTTCCTGGAGCATTTATGAGTATGATTTGTATAAGGTTACTAAACCTTATAGTAAAAGATAGAGGGATTGAAGAACCATTTGAAATTTTTTTAAAATTAAATAAAAGTATTAGAAAAGCCTTAAAACAAGATATTTCGGATAATAAAGATGGTTTAGATATCTGTTTATGTAGAATAGATAAAGAACAAACAGGTGAAATAACTAAAGTTGTTTTTGCAGGAGCAAAACGACCATTGTATTATTTTAGCAGTAAAAATAATAATGTTGAACGAATTAGGGGTAGTAGAGCATCTATTGGAGGTTACAAAACACGTAAAGAAATATTTTTCGAACAAAAAGAAACAGAAGTAAGCAAAAATGATATTTTATATCTCACATCTGACGGATATACTGATCAAAACGGTCCTAACAATCAAAGAATTGGTGGAAAGGGCTTTGTAAAGCTAATTGATAAATACAAACACCTTTCTTTGTCAGAACAAAAAGAAGAGTTAATTAATTTTATGGCAAATCATCAAAAACACTATCCTCAAAGAGACGACATAACTATATTGGCATTATTGATGTAAACTGCTAAACTTCATGTTTTTTAACATTTTTTTCTTATAACCTGTTGGTGAAATTTTATTTATTTTCTTGAAAAAATAATTAAAATAATCTGGTGAGCTGAAATTAAGTTCGTAAGCAATTTCTTTTATACTTTCGTTTGTATGAATTAACATTCTTATTGCCTCAGCATTTATACGATACTGAATAATTTGCTTTGGTGTGATATTCAATTTTTGTTTTGTTAATCTATTTAATGTTTTAGTAGTTACACCTATTGCTTTGGTATAAAAATCTACATTGTGGTTGTTTTTATATTCACGACTTACCATATCTGCAAACTGGCGTAACATCTTATCGTCTATTTGCGATGTTGAATTATCATTCTTAATACTTCTGTTTATATACTTTATTATTAAAGCTGACTGTAAATAAATAATTTCAGAAAAAGTTGTTTCTTGAGTTGATATTTCATTTTGAATTTCTTTTAAATAAAATATCAATTTGTTAAATATAAGCTCTTGTAAAAATACGTTTGTAATTCCTGTAAATGGACAAAACAATTTGAAAGAATGAATTAACAATAAATCTCTTGCCTCCTTATTAAAAGCAACGCACCATCCATTTGTATTTTCTGAAAGATTATCAAATTTTATAGTTGATAAAATTGGTAGGTTTGCTATCGAATATTGTTCAATTGGAGTCGCTATGTGATTTATTTTTAAGTATCCAGAAGAATTAGAAAAAAAAACGAGATAAGATATAAAATGTTTTGTGTCTTTTGTTATTTCTATTAATTCGTTTCTGTCTGTAAATTTTTTTATTTCTAACTTATTTGTCATGACTATCATTTATTTTGGCAAGTTTCACAAGCACAAAGTTTGTTATATTTTATATTTCGTCTATTGTTTTGCCGTTGTTTTTTAATATTTTGGCAAGTTGTAATTTGAAAAAATTGAGTTCTTTTTCTTTTTCTCCCAAAGCTTTATCTTTCTCTTTACTTATTTTAAGTTCTTTTTCTAATTTTTCTGTTGTATTTTCTAATTTTTCTGTTGTATTT
>JAOZTW010000917.1 GCA_029938985.1 Bacteroidales bacterium
TTTACAACAAAAGGTTATTACAATTAATTTAGGTACTTACGTCTTAATGCACTACTGTATTTCATTTCGGCGTTTTTCACGAGTGTCAAGTTCAAGGCTTTTTTAAATATTAGAATTGAAGTTCACTTTTGTAAATGAGCATTTTAATATTTCAAAAGTAACGAAGAAATTGATACTCGTGAAAAACGCCTTTATTTCTTTCTACCGAGTTTCTACAAACTATTAACTATTTAAACTTGGTAGTTTTCTGTAATCAACTGTATAAATGTTTATTTAAGTTTTCGACAGCTTTTGTTATAAATTTTCTGTTTGAAAATAATGTTTTTTTCCTATTGCTCCAGTTTTTTAATTCTTTTTCAATTTCGTGAACCTTATTTATTTTTTTGTCCTGCATTATAAAATCAATACTCGACAGAAGTTCTAAACCAAAACTTGAATAATATCCTTTTAAAAAAGCTTTCGTTTTTTCAAATGTTGATTTATGCTTTATGTTTTCTGGTTTATCTAAATAATTCTCTATTATTTTTTCGGTATCAGCAATTAAGCCAAGTTCTTCAAAAGGTTTTTTGTCTTTTGAGGTATAACCTGTTATATAACTACCGTTTAAATAATATAAAACATGGCGTATTTTTCCTGAATACGGTCCATAGAAGTATGGTTTGTATTTCAGCTTAAATTCGTCTTTTGCTCCAAAACGTTGAAGAAAATAGGCCGCTTTTTCTGCAGCAAATTCCGAAACAAATTCGCCACTTTTTACCAAGTCAAATAATACAGACAGTAGCATTGCACGGGCTGGAGTGAGTTTTGTTCGCTCTTTATTTATTACTTCCTTTATTTTTGCATTTGGTTCGTAAATTATAATTTCACAGTTTGTATCAGATAAAATATTCTCTATTAAAGTTTTAACTTTGTTCCAGTCCAAACCACCATTGCCTGCTCCAAGTGGAGGAATTGCAATAGATTTTATATTTTGTTCTTTTATTAATTTCAGATAGCCTTACTAATCCTTTTTCAATATATTCGTATTCTGACGGTTTTCGCCAATCAGTTTTTGTTGGAAAATTTATAATAATTTTTTTATCTTCAAGCAAGTTTTGTTCTTTGCTTACCAATAAATTACCAATATTAAATTCTTTATTTTTACAAGCTTTGGCATATATTTTAAAATTTTTGGGAAATAGCTTTTTAAATTGCAGAGCAATACCTTTACCCATTACACCCACTGTATTTACAGTGTTTACAATAGCTTCTGCTTTGCTTTCAAATAAATTTCCTGTTACATATTTTATCATAACTTAAAAGTAATATTTCGGTTTAACAATTATTTTTTCTTCGTTTATTCCAATTAATTGTAATTTGTTTTTTGATTTTATGTTGAACACAACAAAACCTAAAACTGCATTAGCAGGTAAATCTGTTTCTATTAAAAATTCTGCCTCTTTTCTGCGTTTTAAATCCAAATCTTGTTCATCGTTCCAATATTTAGCACTAATTGCCTTTTTATCAATTATATCATCTATTCTTTCAATGTCTTTTTTTGTGTAAAAATCACTTAAAGCATCAACTGCATGTCCGTCGGTATAATAAAATGGGATATTATGCTTTAATATTTGAGCTACCGAGCTAATACAATATACTATTTCTTCTGGTTTTGTTTTTTTTACTCCATTATATCCGTTTTGCACAACTATACATTTATATTTTTTTAATCTATTGGTTTACTAAAGTTTTTGTGTTCATTTTGTGATGATTATCAATGATTTGTAAAAAT
>JAOZTW010000918.1 GCA_029938985.1 Bacteroidales bacterium
TTTGCGTCTGTTATGCTAAGGTCTGTACTGTCGTTGGTTTGGGCGGTGTGGCTAACTCGTGCAACAAAAAGACTATCAGGAGCAAACAAACAATTTACAACTAATAACGGAGTTTGTTTAGGAAAGTCAATTTCTAATGGTTTTTGACAAGCAATAGTAAATATTATTGCCAAAAAAATGATTAAAAAAAGATATTTTTTCATATTTTAATAAATTATATAACTTTGCCAAAATTTAATATTTTGGCTAAGTTGAAAAACGCCTCTAAAAGGAAAACAAATTATAACTAACAGATAACATTAAACCATAATTGTAACCCTGTGTAAGTGAGTTTGTATTTCTATCTTTATAATAAGGCATTAAATCGGATTTTAGATTTAATGAAATATCCAGTTTTTTAATAGGATTAAAAGTGAGTCCAACTATTGCACCTATGTTGTATTTTACCAAAGTAGTACTTCGTTTTCTATAGCCATAAAACTGCTTTATATAGCCATCAAAGGATGTACTAAACAATAAAAAATTATTAATTATTCCAAGATTAATACCTACAAATTTTGTAGTTAATAATTTGAAAAAAATAGGATTTTCGCAATAATAATTATTTAAATAAAATTTTTCAACAAATTTGCTATTATTGTTGTTATGAATTGTATTGTAAAAATTGACTATATATCCTTTTTTTATTAAAGATAGTTCCGTTTTAATGTGTATTTTTTTTGTAATTGCATAATCCACAAAAGCACCTGTACTATATAATATATTTATTTCATTTTTTAAAGGAATAATACTTGGAACTGAAATTTTAATTTCATCATTTCCTCCTATCGAAGTTGTAATACCTATACTTATCTGAGAAAAAGATAGCTGGGATACCAAAAAAAATAGAATAATTAGTATGTTAGTTTTCATATTTTTAAAAATCGTCTGTCCATATACTACCAACTCCTCTACTTGAGGCATTGCCGTTAATTTCTTCCAAGGTAGGTAATGGAGGTTTTTTACCTGTTCCTAATTCTACATAATCAAAAAATACAACCTTACTAAGTGTACGACCTGTTTTAGATATGCTATAATTCCATATATCTACATTTTTTGTAGTGTAACTCCATTTATTATTATTCAGTGCGTTTGCATATCTTACTTTACAATCTACATCTTTTGCTGTCAATACTGTCCTGTAACATAACCACCATTTATTGCAATGACGACGTTTTCCATATACTTTTGTTATAACACAATATGACCATGCTCCCCATGAATCTGTATATCCATTTGTTTTTAACTCAATAAAAACCATTCTATCATGCCTCCATTTATGACATCTTTTACCATCGTCATCTCTTAGTGCATCTCTTTGTTCAAAAGGACCATACCCTTTTGTTGCCGTATTAATAGCTTCATATTGAAATATTTTCATGTCGGAATTATTTTTATCCAGATTGTTACTATCAATTTGAATAATTTTATTGAAATTAATAGAAAACACAATATATCTATCTGTTACTTTTGAAAACATATTTTCTATTTTAAACATATTTTCCGCATTACAGATAATTGAATAAATTACATCATTAACAATTGGTTCTATTAAAATATCATCTGATTTTTTATTTTTAAAATACTTTCTATTGTTGTCAACTATTTCATTTATTATTTCAATATCTTCTACATATTCTAACTCGTCCCATATTTTATTCTGTACAGTCCTAAGCGAAACAAAACCAAGTTGTTGCTCCCAGTTGTCTAATTCTTGGTCGCTCATTTTGG
>JAOZTW010000919.1 GCA_029938985.1 Bacteroidales bacterium
AAATTAAATCATTTTCATTTGTGGACATTTCAATTATCCGTTCTAATAATTTTTCTGGTTTTTGTGTTGGATATCCAATTCGTTCTTTTGCATGTGCTTGAACATTTTGAATATCAATCCAAATGTTACCTAACAATAGACCTTTTTGTTCGTTTAAATATCGTTTAAGTCGTGGACGTTTTGAAAAATTAAAATTTCCTTTATTATCTTTTGGATACCAAATTCTCTCTTCATCGTGTAATTTTTGCATAGTTTCTTTTTGGTAACGCCAACCTTTCAATGGGTAAGGAAAACCTAACCAATTATACATCATATTTGGACGTGGATTTGGACTTGTCATGTTGTCAAGTGCGTATCGTCCTTTTCCATTTTTGTCATCGTTTTTGTAGAAACTATTTTTATAGTCTTCGCTATGTTCTGTATAAATTGGATTGTATGTAAATTTGTCTGTCTTAGTGTAAAAAAATATACTATCAGTCAAAACTGCTAATTTATTTTTTGCGTCATTATGAGAATTTGTTCGTTGCCAAATTATCTCTCCTTTAAAATTTGAAAAGCCAAAGAGTTTATCCAAAATACCTGATTTAATATAATGACTTGCGTGCCAATCACAATGCAAAAATATTGAACCTGTCGGTTTTAAAATTCTGTGCATTTGTTCTACTCGTTCTTTTAACCATGCAATATAATGCTCAATTCCACCTGACCAACGGTCTTGAAAGCTGCGTATTTCACCTTTATCCCCCCAAATTACTTCATAGTTACGATTTGAAAAAAACGGTGGGTCAAGATAAATCATATCAGCCGTTTCTTTCTCAATCTTTTTGAGGACTTCTAAATTATCACCTAATATTAATTGGTTCATTTTTCTATTCCTTGTATCTGTTCTTCAAAAGTAGAATAGTTGCGGTGTCCTTTCGCTTTTCTATTTCTTCCAAAGATGGTTTTATCTATTCGTTCCTGTAAATATGATGCTAATTCATCGAACATTGAAACGGGGATATGGTTCATTCCACTACCCCCTTTAAATTTTTTCATTAAGGATTTTTTAAAGCCACCATAATTAAATTTTTCGCCTTTTTTGTTTAATTCTATTTGTTTCCAATCTGCGTAACGGCTTATAAGATAATTCATGTAATTCTTTTTGTGCAAATCCTTTCCTATTGAGCCGTCTGGTAATTCTGCTTTGGGGGCTTTTTTTATTTTTGGCTTAAATTCAGGAAAGTATTTTTTTAAAATACTCTCGTAATCTTCTGCATATTTACACAACGTGTTCCACCCCCAATAATTTAAAGAAAAATTCAAATTTTGCTCATCTTTGATTTTATTCAGATGTTCTTGCAATTTGCTATCATCTCTAAAAGTGGAAGCTAAAATAAACCGTTTAAAAGTAAAATCTATTTTTTTTGATTTTTCCAAATCGCTTTCAATATCAGCAATAAGCGTTTTTCTTATTGTATCTGCACGTTTATAGGCATCTTTTACTTTACATTGTATTACTGTTTGAGAATTTTGAGAAAACACATCAATCCCTTTTTGATTTTGTCCACTGACACCAAAAGTTTGAAAATCAGTATTTGTATAAGAATTAGTATTTTCAATTGCATTGAAAATGTCGCAAATAAACTCTTCAAATCGTGTTGCGTCTTTCAATGGTGGTAACTGATATTTTGGCATTTTTTTTAAATTTTAGTATTGTTATCATTATTCGCAATTACAGCTAACGGGTTCGGGCTTTGTGTCGTCAATTTAATTCAGGAACGTA
>JAOZTW010000321.1 GCA_029938985.1 Bacteroidales bacterium
TTTTATAAATTATTGATAATCAATATAAAATGAAAGCAAAAACTTTAGTTAAATACCCCTGTTTATTATCAAAAATGAGGACTTTAACCGTTTTAAAAAATTGTAGAAATTTGCATTTGTGAAACATGCCAAATAATAATTAATTATTTGGAAATAAATATAAATGAATATAAACACAAGTTAAATAGCTTATTTGATAATTATGGCATAACAATTGTCTCAATATGTAAATAAAACATAACATAACATAAAATATAAAACTCAATAAATCAGTTTTTTACTCATAAAAAACAAAGCTTTCAATAACATATTTACCCCATTAAGTTTAGAATAATGAAAAAAATATTACTTACAGCCCTATATATTCTCTTAATTTATACTGCACATAGTCAAAATTTAACAGCTGTAGTTGGTAACAACAACAAATATGGTTTTATTAACCATAACAACGATACTGTAATTGAATGTATTTTTGACTACGCAGAAGATTTCTCAAATGAAATTGCACTTGTTAAAAACAATCCTCAATTTATGCTTATTGACACAAGTGGTGTTTTGAAAGAACTAAGTGAAGTTTCTTCTTCTGGAAATATCAGATATAATATGGGAGAAGGTCATACAGGTTTGCCTCTTATTGTAAATGCCTGGGAATGTGCCTACATAGATAAAATGGGGAAAATTATTTTGGAAATTTCATACCAAGATGCCTTTTCGTTTTCTGGAGGTAAAGCAAAAGTAATTGACGGTGATAATTATAATTTTATAAATAAAAAAGGAGCATTAGCAGGAAACTGGGAAAAAACTGAGGACAATTACCACCCAATTAAAGATAATGGAAAATATGGATATATTGATAGAAATGGGAAACTTGTACTTGATTATCAATTTGAACAAGCCAAAGATTTTAATAATGGTTTAGCACAAATTGGAAATAATAGATATTGGGCAATTATTAACAAAGAAGGAAAAATTATTTCTGATTGGTATAATTCAATTGGAGATTATAAAGGAAAAATTGCTATTGTTAAAAAATCTCGCAAATATGGTTTTATCAACAAAGAGGGTGGTTTTTTGGGAAAATGGTTTACCGACTACAAACCTTTGGGTTATGGAATGTATAGAGTAGAAATATCGGATAAGTACTCTGTGGTTAATGCAGATGGAAAGATAGTTATTGACTGGTGTGAAGAAATTTTGGATTTCTACAATGGTTTAATAAAAGTGAAAAAAAACAACGAATATGCTTATTTAAATACTGAAGGAGAAGTTATTTTAGGTTGGTATGAAGAAATTGGTGAGGTGAAAAACAATACTGTATTATTGAAAAATAGAGATAAATACGCTTATCATTTTTTTATAGATACAAGAAAAACACAATGGTTTGATAGCCTCGCAACTTACAATAATGGTTTTGCATTAGCAGTAAAAGATAACAAATATTATTTTATTAACAAAGAAGGCTTTGCTACTTTTGACTCCTACAGTTATGCCGAAAGTTTTAGAAATGGCTTTGCTCCTGTTGAAAAAGATAATCAAGTAACTTATATAAATACAGATGGAGAAAAACTTTTACACTGGAATAATAAAATAGAATACTTTCATGACGCTCCTCCACAAGGTTTGGTTGTTGTTAGAATTGGCTCTAAATATGGATACAAAACTTTAAATGGTAAAAGTATTATTGATGCAAAATATGATTATGCAGAAAATTTTAGAGATGGTATAGCTTTGGTTAAATCAAATCCTAAAAGTAAGTTATTGAACTTAGATGGTAATGTAGTTGAAGCAATTAATTACTCAAAAGATTCAATTAGACATAATTGGGGTAATTTTCATGATAAAAAACCTGTTAAAATGTTGGTGTGGGATTGTCAATTTTTAAATACAAAAGGAGAATTGGTTTTAGATTTATCGGAGTACCACAATGCTTACTCTTTTGCTGACGGAAAAGCAAAAGTTATTAAAGGAGACAAGTTTAATTATATTAATAAAAACGGTGATTTATTATTTAAATGGAATGAGCTTCCTCAAAATTATCATGCAACAGCTAAAGATGGTAAATTTGGATATGTTGATAAAAACAATAAAATTGTTATTGATTATAAATTTGATTATGCTTACGACTTTAAAGAAGGTATTGCAAAAGTAAGAGAGGGTAACAAATACGATGGGGTGTATTTTTTAATTAATGAAAAAGGAAAAACTATTTCTGGAAAATTTGATGCCATCGCAGATTTTAGCAATGAGATTGCTATTGTTGAAAAAATAAATAAAAATGCAATTATTGATAAAGAAGGAAATATTACTTCAAATTGGTATGATAAAATTAATGATTTTCAATTAAATACTGCTCTTGTGCAAAACGGTAACAAATTTGGTTTTATAAATAACAATGGAGACTTTATGTCGCAATGGTACGACGAGGCTAAAAATTTTGTAAATACAAGAGCAAAAGTAAAATTAGACGGGAAATGGGGATTTGTAAATGAAGATGGTGTTCTTGTTGTGAAAACAAATTATGATTTTGTTTGGGATTTTAATAATAACTTGGCAAAAGTACAAAAAGATAAAAAGTTTAATTTTGTTGATAAAAAAGGAGAATTAGTATCAAATGGTTGGTATGAAAAAATTTATGAGTATTCAGACGGATTGGCCGCTGTTTGCAAAGAGGGAAAGTGGGGATATATTAATATTGATGGACTTCTTGTTATAGATTGTATTTATGACCGAGTTTTTGCTTTTACTGATGGTAGTGCAATGGTTATTAGAAAGGGTGTTTATATAAATATTGACAAAAAAGGGGAAGAAATAATTGAAGAAATTGAATAAGGAATTATGAATAAGGAATTAGAAATTGGTTTACACCTTAAAAATCTAATTATCTATAAAAATTTTTGCTAAAAAGGCAATGTTTTACAACATAATAATATACAATATATTATTTAAAGATTTAATTTAATGGTACAAACCAATTCTTAATTCCTAATTCCTAATTTTAAATTTATAATTTAATTAATTTTTTCGACATAATAATCTTCTCATCAGAATAAAGTGTATAGATATAAACACCATCTTTTAAATTTGTCATATCAACTTTTGTTTTTTCATTTGTAAGTTTTATTCTTTTTACTTCTTGTCCTATAATATTACTTATAGAAACGTAGCTTTGTTGATAATCCGAATTTTGGATAAACAAATATTCCGACACAGGATTTGGATATACATAAAAACCAGTATTATATGAATTTATTCCTACCAAACCAGTATCAAATACAACTTCGTCGTAATTAGACATATTTCCTTCTTCCCATACTTTTAATGTAAAAGTTGCTTGCTCATTTTTTGCAGGATGATACATATAATAAGACTCATTATAGATACTACCTGCTGTCACTGCTGTTGGATTACCTATTGTCATTAGTACTCCAACCGTAACACAAGAACCACAAGCACAAACTTCTAAAGCCGCACCATCTGGCAAACTAAGTGTTGTTACTTCTACAATAATATTAATTTCGGATGAACCTTCATTTTTTATATCAAAATAGTTTCCAGAAGTCCCACCGTACTCGTACATAGGTTCTGACTCCCCCAAAGGATCTTCTGTTCCATGATTTAACAACGTTATTTGAGCAAAAGAGCTACTAATAATAGCTATAATTGCAAAACTCAAAAGAAATAATTTTTTCATAAATTTGTAATTTAATAAGTTAGTAATATGTAAAATTGTTTGTGATATATTTATTATGTTGTAAAGCTTTTTATAAATAATTGAATTTTAAGCTGTAAACCAATTCTTAATTCCTAATTCTTAATTCCTAATTGAACTTTAATATTGTTGGCGTTTTTCACGAGTGTCAAGTTCAAGGCTTTTTAAAAATATTAGAATTGAAGTTTACCTTTGTAAATGAGTATTTTAATATTTAAAAAGTAACGAAGAAATTGATACTTGTGAAAAACGCCAAATTGTTAAATCAAGTCAAAAACATTGTCTTCTCTTAATAAATTTTCAGGATTAAATATATTATCACTAATTATATTTATATCATAATTCCATTTTTTAATAAGCCATGGTTTATCTTTTTCGGCTTCTATTATTTGTTTATTTTTTATTAAAATCCAAAATACCTTCTCTACTCCAAAATCAAATAATTTGTTTATGCTGTTTAATAACATCTTTATATCCCTTATAATATACAGGGTTTCCATTAATAATTTCATAAATAAGCTCATCTGGTATGCGAGGTATTATGTGTTGTGATGTTTTTATTATAATATGTTCCATAAAATTTCTGATTTGATTAGACTAATCTACAAATTGGATTTTGAAATACAAAGATAATAATAATTATTATTAAAATCCTAAATTTAAGCAATATTTTTACAAATTAGTTTCTTTACTGATACAATAAATATATTAAAGGTTGTTTGTTACTTACAAATTTTTTATAATTTAAACAATTTATTCTTTATTATAAATTTTAAAAACAACCAAACAACAAGCATCTGAATGATTGTTATTTATAATAATATATTTAAAGTTTTAATTGATATAATAATATATTTACAGGCTTTGTTTATAAAAAAATAAGCCTTAACTAAGGTGCTGTTTTTCTTAAAATTATATAATACTTATTAACATTATACTACAAGTGACAGTTAAGAATTAGGAATTAAGAATTTATTTTATTATTGATGTAAGGAAACAATTATTTATCAACTGCTTACTATACATTATTTGTTGTATTTCTGGAGATAAAAAAGAGCGATAATTTATCGCTCTTTTAAGTTGTATATTTCTATTATTCAATTATTTTACAATAGATATTATTTGAGTTTCAACAAATGTTCCTTTAATAACTTTTACAAAATAAGTTCCAACACTAAGGTCTGACACACTAATAGTATGATGAGCATCTATATTGTTTTCAGAAATTAAAAGGCTACCAGTAATATTATAAATTTGAATATCTGCATTTTTAGCATTAAAAATTGTAATATTTTCGTTTGCAGGATTAGGATAAATTTGAACTATAGAAGTTTCTTGTGTTTCAATTCCTACTTCTGGACCAACTGAATAAGCTGATTGAAAAATTTGTTTTTTGTTTTGATCTTCAACAAAAATAACTACTGAAAGGTCGTTAATGTCCTCAATAAAAGTTAAAGACATATCAAATGATTCAGTAATATCAATTGGAGTTCCTGCTACACATTCAATACTCGTACCTCCTGGATCTGGTAAGTATTTCATCATCACATTAGAAAACGATGTTTCTCCATTTGAAGTTGCATTTCCTGTTGTTTCATTCTCTACAACAACTATTTGAACTGTATATTCTCCAGACAAATAAGGAGTAATCGTAGCATTTACAGTAATTTCATCGCCATCAAATTGATGTACTCCCTCTACATCTATATAAGCAGGTACAATGTTGGCGTTATCTAATGCATCTTGTAAATCCCCACTATCCCAATGAGTTCCTTTTTTAGCATCAAGGTATAGTGTTGGGACACTATTAACACCATAATAATTAGTTCTTCCACCACCTTCAGAGGTATAGTAAGGGTCTCCAGCTCCAGGAAAGCTCGTTTGATTTTTTATTAATGTAAAATTACCTGCGTTGTTTGAACGATAAACTTCGTTAAAATAGGTTTCGTTAAAAATAGCACAAGGAGGACAAGTAGAAGCTGTAAACTCTTCGTACAAACCTATTCTTTGAACTTCCTGGGTAGCAACTGTGATTGTTTTTTGTATTTCATCGTTATCAGGATTTTCATCTGCACCAGCACCATTAATATTTGAAATCCAAACTTTTAAATCATAAGCTCCTTCAGTAGCTGTCCATTGTGTGCCATGTAAAAAATCATAAGTTCCAGCATAATCAATAGCAAGTCCATCAATAGTTTCTGTATTAATAGCTCCTGCATCTAATTGCCAGTTCAAATCAAAAGCAGTAACTTGCGTATTACCACCATTCATTACTGTTCCTGCAATATCTGTATCTCCTTCCAAAATAATATCTTCTAAGATTACAGCTGTCAATATTGCATCATTATCAACTGCATCACCAATTCCTGTTTTTATATTCCAGTTGTATGCAAGTTCTGGATTTAGGTCTGGAAGATGTGCCCAATCTCCACTCCAAATCATAAAATCAGCATCCGAATTTGTTGGTCCAGCATCGCAAGCAGCAGGATTACCACCAGTTGTTTCAATAAAGTAACCAACAAGTATTTCTTGCGAACCATCTACTATATAAGGTAAGGTTAGCATAACTTCTGTCCACGCATCACCACTTGGGT
>JAOZTW010000920.1 GCA_029938985.1 Bacteroidales bacterium
ATTAGTGGTTAGTGATTAGTGGTTAGTGATTAGTGGTTAGTGGTTAGATTGGTTTACAACTAACAACTAAATATTTGTAAGAGTTTTTCTGCGACCATAATCTTTCCATTTGTTATTATCTTGCTCTTGGTTGTCGCTTGTGTTTGCCGACAATTTATTTACAAAATCAAGATATGCAACAATCAATGCCATGTCTTCGGTTTCGTCTTCGGTTTCTCTTTTTTCAAACAAAAAATCTTTGTTAAGTTCTATAAAACGAGTGTCGTACTTACCATTAATAAAATCTGGAGTGTCCATTATTCTGCGAATAAAAGCGAGCGAATTTTTTACACCAGTAAGTTTATATTCATCTAATGCTCGTTTCATTCTATCTATTGCTTCGTCTCTGTTTTGTCCCCAAACTATTAATTTAGAAATCATTGGGTCGTAATAAATAGGTATTTCAAAGCCACTATAAATATAACCATCGTTTCTTACACCAATTCCTGTTGGTTCTTTTACATAACTAACCTTTCCAGGATTGGGCATAAAGTTGTTATCAGGGTCTTCGGCATAAACTCTGGCTTCTATTGAGTGTCCAAATTGCTCAATATCTTCTTGTTTAATAGTTAATTCTTCGCCAAAAGCAATTTTTAATTGTTGTTTTACCAAATCCACGCCAGTAGTAAACTCTGTTATAGGATGTTCTACTTGAAGGCGAGTGTTCATTTCCAAGAAATAATAATTTAGGTCATCGTCAACAAGAAATTCAATAGTACCTGCACCAGAGTAGTTTACAGCTTTAGCGACAGCTATTGCTTGTTCGCCCATTTTTGTTCTTAGTTCGGCGGTCATAAGTGGCGATGGGGTTTCTTCTACCACTTTTTGATGCCTACGTTGTACCGAGCATTCTCGTTCGTTGAGATGAATGCAGTTTCCGTAGTTGTCGGCAAGTATTTGAAATTCAATATGGTGGGGCGAAGTTATGTATTTTTCTATATAAACGGCATCATTTCCAAAAGCCGATTTAGCTTCCGACTTAGCAAGTCGCATACCTTCAATAAGTTCTTTTGGGTTGTGAACAAGTCTCATACCTTTTCCTCCACCACCAGCAGTAGCTTTTACCATAATAGGATAACCAATTTCTTGGGCTATTTCTAACAATTTGGTTTCGTCTTCAATATTTTCTTTAGTTCCAGGAACCACCGAAACACCTGATTTTATCATTGTTTGACGTGCAGTAATTTTGTCGCCCATTGTTCTAATAGCATAAGCAGAAGGACCTATAAATTTTATTCCTTCTTTCTCGCATCTATCAGAAAATTCTGCATTTTCAGATAGAAATCCGTAACCTGGGTGAATAGCTTCTGCATTACTTTTTTTGGCTACATCAATAATTTTATCAATCACAAGGTAGCTTTGCGACGAAGTAGCCGCACCAATATGATATGCCTCATCGGCAGCTTTTACATGCAGAGCAACTCTATCTGCTTCGGAGTAAACAGCCACAGTTTTTATCCCAAGTTCTTGACAGGAACGAATTACTCGTAAAGCAATTTCGCCACGGTTGGCAATAAGAATTTTTTTGAACATAGTTTTTATTTAGTTAATAATTAGTTTGCATCATTTGAATTTGCAAATTTATATATATTAACCCAAAAAAACAAATGAAAAATTCTTTATTGTGCTACTTTAATTCACGAAAAAAATTGAAATTCAGTTGAAAAACAGTTGAAAAACAGTTGAAATTCATTGTATTTTTATTTTTACAAATAAAATTTTA
>JAOZTW010000921.1 GCA_029938985.1 Bacteroidales bacterium
TGAGGATTTTAAAATAATCAAAATAACGCTGTAATTTGCATTTATGAAAAATGCCTAATTTTTTCAATATATTTTCCAGGTTTTTGATTTTTTAATATTGCAACAATTTTAATTAAATTTCCAGAAACATCAAATAATTTGATACTAACATCAGATTTTTCACGTCAATTATATATTGCAGAAAAGTTTTCCCATTTTTCAGATAAATAGTAATTAATATTTTTGAAATTTTTGGCATGTTTTACAAATGCAAGCTTTTTTTGAAAACTTCAATTGAAGTTTACCTTTAAAAAAATTAACACTTATGAAACATGTCAAAAAAAATCTTAATATTTTCTACCAATCACTTGTCATTATGAATAACGGATTCATTTCAAAGCTTTTATAAAAAGGACGAAGTCTGTCAATATTATAAAACTTACTAACATCTACTACTTTAGACTTACTTGTAACAATATTAATTGGAATATTATCGTATCTACCATTTTGCAGAACAACCATTCGTCCATGAATATTATTTAATATCAAATCCAAAGCTAAGTTACCATAAGCCATTGGTACTATTGAATCTACAGCATCTGGATCACCACCTCTAACAAGATAACCAAGTTTTTGGTTAATTACATTTATTTGTTTCCCTTTGTTAAAATTTGGAGAAATTTCTTTAAGTTTTTGACCAACTAAATCTCCAATTCCGCCAAGTTTAGCATGTCCAAACATATCCTTTTCACTATCTTGAAAAGTCATCTCCCCTCCCTTAAACATAGCACCTTCCGATACCAAAACAACAGAGTATTTACTTGAATTTGTATATCTATCAGCAGATAAAAGTTCAGTTAAGTTTTCAATATCAAATTTATGTTCAGGAATAACGCATCTGTTTGCTGCACCTGCCATAGTTGGTAACATGGCAGTATAACCTGCGTATCTACCAAACACTTCAAGCACTAAAAATCTCTCATGCGAACCTGCACTTGTTCGTAAAATATTGGTCATGTTAATAGTTCGAGTAACACAAGTACTAAAGCCAATACAATAGTCTGTTCCAGGAACGTCGTTATCCATAGTTTTTGGAATACCCACAACCTTAACACCTTCTTGAAATAATCTAACTGCATAACTAAGAGTATCATCACCACCAATTGGAATAAGATAGTCAATACCAATAAAATCTAAATTTTTTAGAACCTCTGGCGTTAAATCATTAATTTCATCATTGTATTTATCTTGAAGATGTTTTGGCACATAATTTTTAGGCACCTTGCTCGCTTTTGTTCGTGAACTGTGTAGAAAAGTTCCTCCAGTACGTCCAGCTTTGTTTACTATTTTTTCTGTAAGATCTATAAAACAATTGCTATTATCCACTTTTTTATCTCGGATAACATCTACAAGTCCAGCCCAACCACGTTTTAATCCAATTACTTTATATCCCTCTCTTTGAGCTCTAATGGTTACTGCTCTAATTGCTGGATTTAGTCCAGGTACATCGCCACCACCAGTTAAAATTCCAATTACTCCTCTTATTTTTTTTGTTTTTACCATAATAGTTTATATAATTTATTTATTTAAAAATATGAATTAAGTGAAAAAGAAAAAATAACTAAGCCCAACCTACTTGTTTATTTTGCTCTTTTAAAACACGATTATTAGTCTTTAATTCAACTAATTGAAGTATTTTTTTGCAATTTTTTTTTGATTTTCATAAAAAATTGTTGGCGTTTTTCACGAGTATCAATTTCTTCGTTACTTTTGAAATATTAA
>JAOZTW010000322.1 GCA_029938985.1 Bacteroidales bacterium
AAACCAATAGATTAAAGAAATACAAATGTGTAAAAACTTTTGTATGGGTACTTAGTTAATGTTATCAAGCCACGCGTATTGCGTTGTTAGTTAAAGATAGTCAGCTGGTTAGAGCAACTATCTGCTTGATTGTGTAATTTAGTATCGTTAAATAACTCATTTCTATGTGTTTTATCAAAAGCTGAAAACACTCAAAATTTGTAATATTTCGTAAATAGTTTTATCAATATCTAATATTTTTTTAGCATATGCGATTAATAAATATGATGAAATAGCAATCCAGATTTGTGTTTTTACAGCATTTTCGGATTTGCCCCAAAAAGATTTTATTTTTAAATGTTGTTTTATCCAACGAAAAAAAAGTTCTATTTGCCATCTATATTTATATAATTTTGCAATAATCAAAGCATCTATTTTAAAATTATTGGTTAGAAATTCATAAGTTTTATTTTTTTCTTTATCGTAATATTTTATTTTACGTAGTTTTTTTGGATACTTTTTGCTTGTTTTATCATAAGTTAATTTTATTGTTTGGTCGTATATAATACCATCTTCTTTATTTATTTTATTAGAATACAGACGTTTATAAGCCATATTAGTTTTTGTTCTAACAATAAAAAAAGCAAGAGCTTCATTAATTTCAAATAATCGTTAAAAATCTATATAGGCTTTATCCATGATATAATAAGCACCTATTTCAAAAATAATATTATCTAAAATATTGACATCATGTGTTTTACCATCAGTTATTTGAATAAAAACAGGAATATTTCCTCGTAAATCCAATAAAGTATGTAATTTTATAGCACCCTTATTTCTTTTGTATTTTGCCCAGAAAAAAGCAGACAAACTTAAATCTATAAGTGAAGAATCAAGAGCATAAAATGTTCCTTCTAATTCAATTGTAAATGCTTTATCATCAATATATAAAGGTCTAACTATTTTTATTAAATAATGTGCAAAATCTTGATAAATTAACCAATTTCTGCTTTCGTTTGCTCTTGTTAAAGTTGATACAACGGGAAGTTTTTTTATCCCTAAATGATACATCTTACTTTTATGTGCAGACAAACAGTTGATTAGATCATTAATACTTGCTCTGTAAGTCAATTGACCAAACAACATACAAAGATATTGAGACCAACATTTAAAATCTTGAACACGATAATTACCATCATATTTACTCACACATTTATCAAATTCGTATTTTGGTAAAAGTGAGACTATTTGTGAAAAACATATTGTCCTTTTATCATAATTTTATTGTTATAAATGAATATAACAACAAAATTAATTATTTTATATCGAAAAATCAAAAAAACGCTGTAAATAACACTAATACAGTAGATTATAAGCTATATTTTATTCTTAACGCAATACGCGTGGTTTATAATTGTATTATTGAACCATTGTATGATTGCACGATTGAATAATTGTATTATTGAACCACTGAAATAAAACTAATTAGAATTTTCTAAAAGAATAATTTTTTAGTGTTTATAATATTTTTTTGCATAATAGTTTTGTTATTTCTAATTTTGCAAAATCAATTTTTTAATAAATAACTCAAAAGTCATTAATATGAATAAACTAAAGATAGTTCTGATAATTTTATTAATATCAATAAATACAACAATTGTTTTTTCTCAAAAAACAGGATTAGAAAACACCGAGAATACAGTAATAAAAGCATTAAGGATTTTAAAAAAAGATAAAGATTTAAAAAATGCTGGTGTTGGTTTTTATGCAATTGATATTAACAATGGGCAAGTTATTGGAGAATTAAATTCAGACTTGGCATTAAAACCAGCTTCTACACAAAAAACAGTTTCAACCGCCACCGCTTTAGAAATATTTGGAGCAGACTATAAATTTGAAACCTCAATATATTACGATGGCACTATTGATACAATAAATCATGTATTGAATGGAAATATACATATTGTTGGAGGTGGAGACCCTACACTTGGTTCAAAATATTTTTATCAAACAAGGTCAAAACAATTTTTGGACGAATGGACAAAAGCGATTAAAGAATTAGCAATTGATACTATAAACGGCTCTATAATAGGCGATGCCACTATATACAGTTGGGATATTGTTCCTCCTACATGGTCGTGGGAAGATATGGCTAATTATTTTGGAGCAGGTGCTTGTGGTTTAACTGTTTATGATAACAGATATACTTTACACTTTAAAACAAGCTCGCAATCTGGTGGTAGCACAAAAATTAATAAAGTAGAACCAGTTATTCCAAATCTCACTTTTGAAAACACTGTTAAATCTGCCAACATAAGCTCTGATAGGTCATATATTTTTGGTCAACCTTATAGTAATTCTCGTTATATTAGAGGCGAACTACCATCAGGACGAAGCGATTACAAAGTAAAAGGCTCAATTCCAGACCCTTGTTATTTCACCGCTTACGAGCTTGAACAAAAGATAGAAAAAGAAGGAATAATAATTATTCAGCCTGCTACAACTGTTCGTATTATGCAGCAAGAAGGAAAAAAACGTGGGAAAAGAACAAAGAAAATACATACCACCTACTCCCCTACTCTACTTGAAATTGCCAAAAAAACAAACCTTTCGAGTATCAATTTATTTGCAGAACATTTACTTACGCACATTGGTTTGGAAAAAAACAAAGTTGGTTACACAAAAGACGGAGCAAATGCTATTGAATATTTTTGGTCATCAAAAGGTATGAGTACTGGCGGATTGTCAATAAATGATGGTAGTGGCTTGTCGCATTACAACTCTATTACGCCCAAACAACTTGTATTTATACTTAGCTATATGAGAATAGATAGTAGAAATTCGGAACAATATTACAGTACTTTTCCTATTTCGGGTAAAACTGGAACTCTAAAAAATGTGTGCAAAGGGACTGTGGCTGATGGCATGATACATGCCAAAAGTGGCTCGATAAGAAATGTGAGATGTTATACAGGATATACAAAATCGTATTCTGGTAGAGATATTGCTTTTGCAATGATGTTAAACAATTTTAATTGTTCGTCGTCCAACGCAAAAAAAAAACTTGAAAAACTAATGATAGCACTTGTTACTCTTACTGATTAGTTTTTGTTGAAATACAATGGAAATTCAGATTGCTTATCTCCAAAAATTACAAACAATAACAAAAGTGATATTCTTGAAATATATTTGTTATTGTCTGTATTTCTGTGTTACAAATTTAATATTTTTTCAATATACTGGATAGTTATTTCTAATTTATAGATAATTTGTTTTACAAAAAAAATGCTCTAAATTTCCATTGTTTTTCAATTTTAAAATTTAAAGCTATAACTTATTGATGGGATTATTGGGAAAATTGAAGTTCCAAGTAAACCATTTTCTGATGCGTCTAAAACATAAGGATTTAATCTGTTATAAAAATTGTAAATACCAATACTCCATGTTCTTATACCTCGTTTTTTTTGTTTTTTAAAATTTATAGAAATATCGGCACGATGATAAATTGGAGTTCTTAAATTATTGATATTATCGTAAAATAATACAGAGCTATTTATTCCAATTAAATTTGTAGTAGAAAAATGTTGTTTTGCAAAAGTGGTATTATAACCTGACATTAAAACAAAATTACCAGATATTGCAATATTTTTCTTTAATTGATAAAACATTACTACATTTAGATTGTGAGGACGGTCGTATTTGAAAGGAAATTTATTACCATAATTTATATTTTCAAATACTCTAAAAGCTCTTGAATAAGTATATGGAGTTTTTAAATACTGTTCATCTAATAGACGCATATATAACAGATTTTCAGAACATTCTTCTTTTGGTTTGTAATAATAAGCAGATTTTGACAAACCTAATAATTCACATTGTCGTGAAATAGTTATTTTTAAATTACTATGTGCAATCAGTTTTTTTAAATCTGATATTTTCACTGACTCATCTTTTTTTTTAACCAGTCTAGTTCTACTTCTAATTGACCGATTCGTTTATAAAGACGATCGGTTAAATCTTTATGTTTTTGTTCGGTCTTCTTTATTATTCCTTTCTTAAAAAGCTCTGGCATACAATCCTTAGCTTGCTTCTTCCAGTTAGATATTTGATTCAGATTTAGTCCAAATTTACTGGATAATTCACTTAAAGTTTGCTGTTCTTTTAGTGCTTCAAGAACAACTCGACTTTTAAAAGATGCTTGATATTTCTTTCGTTTATTACTCATTTTTCAGGTTTTTAAAAAGTGTAAAATTAAAAAAATTATTTCAAATTTCCACCTTAACTTGCTGTCCTAAAATTGGGGAGTATTATAACCTGCAATATAGATAAATTGTTTTATAGTAGTTACACATTAAAATTTATAAAGTAAAAAAACACAAAGTTTTATCAGCTGACATTGTATGATTTACAATACAATGCCAGCTATTTAAAATTAGATTACTGTTTTACAATGGAATATTCCCATGTTTTTTATGCGGATTTTGTTTGTTCTTATTCTTAGTCATTTCCAATGCCTGAATAAGTTTTTTACGAGTTTCTTTTGGATAAATAATTTCATCAATATATCCCAGTTCTGCTGCTTTGTAAGGATTAGCAAATTTTTGTTTGTAATCTTCCACTATTTTTGCTTTCTCTTCTAAATCAGTAACTTTGCGATACAAAATATTTACTGCACCAGCTGCTCCCATAACTGCTATTTCGGCAGTTGGATAAGCAAAATTATAATCGGCTCCAATATGTTTACTGTTCATTACATCATAAGCTCCGCCATAAGCTTTTCTTGTGATAAGAGTAATTTTTGGCACAGTAGCCTCCGAGAACGCATAAAGCAATTTAGCTCCATGTTTTATTATACCTCCAAATTCCTGAGTAGTACCAGGTAAAAATCCAGGGACATCAACCAGAGTTATTAATGGAATGTTAAAAGCATCACAAAATCTAACAAAACGAGCCGCTTTTGATGAAGAGTTTATATCCAAAACTCCAGCAAAAAATGCAGGTTGATTTGCAACATAGCCAACAGTTTTTCCATTCAATCTACCAAAACCAACTACAATATTTTGTGCATAATGAGGCATTATTTCAAAAAAGATATTATCGTCAGACACAGTTTCAATAATTTCTTTAATATCATAAGGTTTGTTAGGGTCGGCAGGTACAACTTCTTGCAAGCTTTCGTCTTCACGTTCTGCTGGGTCGTTAGTTGGTTTGTATGGTGGGTCTTCCATATTGTTTGACGGCACAAAACCAATAAGTTCTCTAAGCATCATCATTGCTTGATCTTCGTCATCTGCCATAAGATGAGCTACACCACTTTTGGAGTTATGAGTCATAGCACCACCAAGTTCTTCTTTGGTAACTTCTTCGTTGGTAACTGTTTTTATTACATCCGGACCGGTAACAAACATGTAGCTAGACTGTTTTGTCATCATAATAAAGTCTGTCATAGCTGGCGAATAAACAGCACCACCCGCACAAGGTCCAAGTATTGCAGATATTTGAGGAATTACTCCCGATGCCATAACGTTTTGATAAAAAATATCGGCATAACCTCCAAGGCTTGCTACTCCCTCTTGAATTCTGGCACCACCCGAGTCGTTTAACCCAATTACTGGCGCTCCAGCTTTCATAGCCAAATCCATTATTTTTAGTATTTTGTTGGCATTAGCTCTACTAAGCGAACCTCCAAAAACTGTAAAATCTTGTGAAAAAACATAGACTAATCTTCCGTCTATTTTTCCGTATCCTGTTATTACTCCATCGCCCACAATTTTATTTTTTTCCATACCAAAATCCGTGGCAGTATGGGTAACAAATTTATCTGTTTCTACAAATGAGTTAGTATCTAAAAGAATGTTTAATCGTTCTCTGGCTGTTTTTTTACCAGCTTTACGCTGTTTCTCTTTTCTTGCTTCTCCACCGCCAATCTCGGCCTGTTTGCTACGACGTGCAAATTCATCAAATTTTTCTTGTAATATTGACATAAAATTATTGTTGTTTTTTTTGTTTAAATAAAATTATCATAAGGCATATTAAAAAATAATTAACTATTTGTTTTAATACGCCTTAGTTCTACTTTATGAAGTTAAAGTAAACACCAAAGGCGTGATAATAAATAGGCTTGCCTGTTAGGGCAAGAGGAATTATCTTTTTGTTTATAAGCACCAAAGGTGAGTAATTTATTCACTAATGTAAGTTATTTCGCAGCTTTGGTGCTTGCTTTTTTCTTGCGTTGATAACCTTGCCCTTACAGGCAAGACTATTGATTTCGCACCTTCTTGCGTTGATACCTTGCCCTTACAGGCAAGGCTATT
>JAOZTW010000323.1 GCA_029938985.1 Bacteroidales bacterium
TTTTTACAAATCATTGATAATCATCACAAAATGAACACAAAAACTTTAGTAAATTAAAAATACAAATGTGTAAAAACTTTTGTATGGGTACTTAGCTATCTTATTATTAAAATTCTCCACACAAAGAGATGATTAAAACATATTTATACAGATGAAAAAGATATTTTTATTGTTAATATTTACTCTAATATTAAGTTTTGGCTACTCGCAAGACACAATTAAAGAACCTGTTAATAATTCGGTAAATAAAAACACAAGATTAATTACCGACAATATTGACATTTTCGAAGTTTTTGGTCCTGTTTTGCCAATTGCTTTATCTCCTTTTTTTGGAGTAGCAATAACCTCACTCGCTTCTATTTTAGCAAAAAATGATGTATTTGAAAACGAATATCTATCCACACATCCACTATTGAATAATTGGCCAGTACTTGTTGTTTTTCTGTTGTTGACAATACTCACTGCTTTACCCAAATACACTAAAATTACCGGGCAGTTTGCCCTAATAATTGCAAAAATTGAAGATTATGCAGGTTTAATTATATTGTTAATAATTCAAATAATACCACAATTGTTAAGCAACAATCAATCTGAGAGCATCACAATTGTACATCAAGCTGGATTTTTTGAATTTAGTTATACCACATTAATTGCAGTTGCCTCAGTAGCAAATATGTATGTAATAAAAGTAGTCAGATTTTTCTTTGATTTTTTAATTTATCTATCTCCAATTCCAGCAGTTGATGCCGTATTTGATAACATAAAAAAAGGATTTATTATATTTATTATTTCACTCTATGCAATCAATCCACTTCTTGCATTTATTGCTAATGTGCTAATATTTTTAATGTCGGCAATAATGTTTAGCTGGGTAAATAGGCGAGTTGTTTATTTTGAAAATATTTATATTGACCCTCGCAAAGCAAAGATTTTAAAAAAATATCCACACCTTGTAGATAAAAAATTGCCTCGCAAAATAGCCAAAAAACATGAGTTTTTACAGTTTGCAGTCATAGCTTTTCCTTTGAAAAGAATGGGGGCTTTTAAAAGAAAAATGAAATGCTGGTTGGTAAGCGATAATAATTCATTATTTTTATATAAAAATAGATTTATTTTAAAGCCAAGAGTTTTAGACCTAAATAAATATCAAAATAAACTAAATATTGGAGAGGATATTTTTTGGATAAGAGTAGAAGAACCAGAAAAATACTATCGTTTAAAGTTAGATATTAGTAATATCTATAAGCCGTATTATGAGGATATTAAAATTATTGGAGATTTTAATGACCTCGGAGACGTAGGAGCAAAAGATTTGATTAATAAAGCAAAAAATGCAGTAAAAGACAAAACTGTACTACTTTACAACAAAATTAAATCAATTGGTAACAACGATGACAAACGATTAATAATTGAAAAAGAATAATTTATGTTTTTAAATAAAATAAATAAATACGATATATTGCTTGCTTCAAAATCACCAAGAAGACAACAATTATTAAAAGAAGTAGGAATAAATTTCAGACTAATTACAAAAAATGGAATTAAAGAAGAATATCCAGATAATTTAGTTAAAGAAGAAATAGCTATTTTTTTATCAAAATTAAAAGCTAAAGCCTTTGTTAATGAATTAAAAGCTAATACAATACTAATAACAGCTGATACTATTGTTTGTAACAATAATATAGTTCTTGGCAAACCAAAAGATTATAATGACGCAATAAATATTATCAGTTCTTTATCAGGAAAACAACATACAGTTATTACTGGAATGTGCTTAACTTCGTTGAATAAGCAAAAAAGTTTTTATTCATCAACTGAAGTTTTTTTCAAAAATTTATCTTTTGAAGAAATTGATTACTACGTAAAAAACTATAAACCTTATGATAAGGCTGGTGCTTATGGAATTCAAGAATGGATAGGATATATTGGAATAGAAAAAATAATTGGTTCGTATTTTAATGTAGTTGGCTTGCCTATTCAAAAACTATATGAAGAATTAATGAAATTTTAAATAAAAACTGTACAAAATTTGTTATTATCATAATTAAATTTGTATCTTTGCATTTTAAATTTAAAAAATAATTGAAAACTTTTGTAATCAAAAAATTATGTACTTACTGTTTGATACCGAAACAACTGGCTTACCTTTAAACTGGAAAGCTCCAGTAACAAAAATAGATAATTGGCCTCGCCTTGTGCAAATAGCATGGCTTACGTATAATAACAACGGAGAACCCATTGAACAAAAGGATTATATAATTTATCCTGATGGTTTTTCTATACCAAAAGAAGCCTCTAAAGTACATAGAATAACAACTGAAAGAGCAAAAAAAGAAGGAGTTAAATTAGAAACGATATTAACTGAATTTGCAAATCTAATAGAACAAGCAGATTATATTGTGGCTCATAATATAAATTTTGATGAAAAAATTATTGGTTCAGAGTTTATTAGAAATAAAATTGCTAACAAACTTTTCTCCAAACCAAGACTTTGCACAATGAAAGCTTCTACTAATTATTGTAAACTTCCTGGACGATATGGATATAAATGGCCTAAATTATCAGAATTACATATCAAATTATTTGGAAAAGACTTTGAAGGAGCACACGATGCTGCGGCTGATATTAGAGCAACAGGTAAATGTTTTTGGGAATTAAAAAAATTAAAACTTATTTAGTGAAAAAAAATATCGAACCCCAATCTACTTGTTTATTTTTACAGAGGCTATTATTTTTCAATAAATTTTTTGGTTCTAGTAGTATTATTTATCACAAAATTATTTTACTGTAAATAGCATATTACTAATGATATAAAAAAGAAATAAAAATAATATTCATGACAATATTTCATAATTGTTTTTTTATTAATTGTGAAATAATATAAATTGAAAAAATATTTAACATTTTTTTTCGTTATAAACTTGACAAAAACAAAGTTTTTTTTTAACTTTGTTTTGTTTTAGGTTAATTTTTGGTTTTAAGAGAGTTCCGAGGGGGACTCTCTTTTTATTTGTTTTAATAAATAAAACTGGAATTAAGAATTATAAAATTTCTGCTTTGTCAAAGTTTTTTCACTTTGACAAAGTTGTAATTCGCAGTATATTCGTGATAGCCACAACTTTGGCAAAGGGCTTTTTTGTTCAACTTTAAGTGGGTAGCCTATTTGCTTATTTTCAAAGATAGAACTTGGAGTTGTATTTATTCACAAAGCCTATAAGTCATAATAATATATTAAAAACCAAAAATTTTCATTAACCGTTTGCGTCGTTTCTTTTTAACTTGTTGCTTTTTTTCAAAATGTTTTAACCTAACTTTAATTTTTTTTAAAAAAGAATTAAAATCCTTATCCGAAATATTATCTTTATAACGAATAATCATTACAGAAAAAATATCTGATTCATATTTATATCTTTCAGACTTGTACCCAAAAATCCCCATGCTCTCTTGCTTTATAAACTCTAATTTATTAATAACAAAATCTTCATTTTTTAAATTATTAGGAATAAAATTGCGAAGAGCCAATATATCAAATTTTAATTTTTTCCCATAATAAACAAAAACAGCATCTTTTTTAGAACTGGTGTTATACAATATAAAAGAATTTTTTTTAATCTCAGTAAATAAAAAACCTTTAGGATGTTTTGCAGAAATAAAATCATTTTTTAAGCGTTTTTGCGAAAAAACATTTTGCAAAAAAAACATAATGACAAAAATAATTAGAATTTTTTTTCCCATAATTATGAGTATTTATTATTTTTAATATTGAAATTTTACATTATTTTATATGATAAATCAAAAGTTATCAATACATTAACAATATAAAAAATAAAAAAATAAGGTTTTTAATTTTTTATATATTCACAAAGATAATATTTTTTTTATCAAACTAAATAAAAACATTTTTTTATATAAAAAAAGTTACTATATTTGTGTTTTTGTAAAAAAAAAATAAACAACAAATCTTAAATTAAATTTCTTCGGATTTTAAATTCCATTTCAACTTATAACAAACAATGAACGAGACAGATAAAGACCTTGAAAAAGAAAAAAATGTAAGCAACAATGAATATTCAGCAAGTAATATCCAAGTATTAGAAGGGTTAGAAGCTGTTAGAAAACGCCCCGCAATGTACATTGGCGACATTGGTCAAAGAGGCTTACACCATTTAGTTTACGAAGTAGTAGATAACTCAATAGACGAAGCATTAGTTGGTCATTGTACCGAAATTAATGTATTTATTAACGAAGACAATTCTATTACCGTAAAAGATGACGGTAGAGGAATTCCTGTAGGAATTCACGAAAAAGAAGGTCGCTCTGCTCTTGAAGTTGTACTTACTGTACTACATGCTGGTGGAAAATTTAATAAAAGTTCGTATAAAGTATCAGGCGGTTTGCATGGAGTTGGTGTTTCTTGTGTTAATGCCTTATCAAAACAATTAAATGCCACTATTTACAGAGAAGGTAAAATTTATACACAAGATTATTCAATTGGTGCTCCTATAAACGAATTAAAAGTTATTGGGGAAACTGAACGAACAGGTACTACAATCACTTTTTTACCAGATGATTCTATATTTTCAGTTAAACATTATGAATTTGATATTTTATCCGCCCGTCTAAGAGAATTATCATTTCTAAATAAGGGAATATTACTAACAATTGTAGACAAAAGAGAAAAACACGAAAATGGAGAATATAAATCTCATAAATTCTTATCCGAGGGTGGTTTAAAGGAATTTATAGATTATATTGATGCAAGTAGAGAACGACTTACTGGAAGTGTTATCTATTTAGAAATCGAAAAAAATGGAATTCCAGTAGAAATAGCTTTACAATACAATACTTCTTACAGAGAAAATATTCGAACTTATGTTAACAATATCAACACTATAGAGGGTGGTACACATCTTACAGGTTTTAGACGTGGATTAACAAGAACTTTGAAACAATACACCGAAGAATCGGGAGTGCTATCCAAAAAGAAAATTACCATAAATGGAGATGACTTCCGAGAAGGATTAACTGCTGTTGTTTCTGTTAAAGTAGCTGACCCACAATTTGAAGGTCAAACAAAAACCAAATTAGGTAACCGAGAAGTTAGTCTGGCAGTGGACCAGGCTGTTAGTGTTATGCTTAAAAATTACTTGGAAGAAAATCCAAACGATGCTAAGATTATTACAAGCAAAGTAATTTTGGCTGCTCAAGCTCGTATAGCTGCAAGAAAGGCAAGAGAACTTGTTCAAAAAAGTACTGTTTTAAAAGGAGGAGGTTTGCCTGGAAAACTTGCAGACTGTACGTCACGAGACCCCAGTAAAACAGAAGTTTATATTGTGGAGGGCGACTCGGCTGGTGGTACTGCAAAACAGGGACGTGATAGAATGTTTCAGGCTATATTGCCACTAAGAGGAAAAATATTGAATGTGGAAAAAGCAATGCAACATAAAATTTATGAAAACGAAGAAATTAGAAATATTTTCACTGCACTTGGCGTAACAATAGGAACAGAGGAAGATAGCAAAGCTCTAAATATTGAAAAAATTCGCTATCACAAAGTGATTATTATGACCGATGCTGATGTTGATGGAAGTCATATTACGACTCTTATTATGACGTTCTTTTTCAGGCACATGAAAGAAATTATTGAAAAAGGGTATCTTTATATTGCCACTCCGCCATTATACTTGGTTAAAAAAGGAAAATTTGCTCGTTATTGCTGGTCGGAGGAAGAACGATTAGAGGCTCTTAGAGAAGTTGGAGGAAAAGAAGAGTCTGTTCATATTCAACGCTATAAAGGTCTTGGAGAAATGAATGCAATTCAACTTTGGGACACAACTATGAACCCAGACACACGGACTTTAAGACAAGTAGAAATAGAAAATCCAACAGAAGCCGACCATACATTCTCTATGCTTATGGGGGGAGAAGTGCCTCCAAGAAGAGCATTTATTGAACAAAATGCAACTTATGCAAATATTGATGCTTAAAACGGTAATTGGGAATTAATAATTAAGAATTGGTTTACACCTTAAAATTCAATTATTTATAAAATGTTTTTTTAGTAGTTGCAGACTTGTTTGCAACTACTAAAAATGCCAATTTATTTCATTATTCTAATATTGAAAAATTATTCAAGAAAACCTAAGCTACTGTATTTAGAGGAACAACTCGTTTTTCTTGTTCTGGTTTGTATCGTTTTTTTTGAACATAATATTAGATTTTATTTAACCGATTTTTCCACAATCTCAATTTCTTCGGCTGTTAGTTCATAAAGTTTATAAACCATTT
>JAOZTW010000922.1 GCA_029938985.1 Bacteroidales bacterium
TATCAACACATTATAGCCATGTCCAGTTTTTTACCCATTATTTTAGAGGTCAGAAATCAATCGTTTTTTTCTCAATTTCAAAGTCCAATGTTTCATTCAAATAACCTGTTCCTGAACTTAGAATAAGCAAATCAAGTCCACCAAGTTCTACTACTAACTCTTCTAATTTTTCAATAGATGTTTTTGTATCAGTTGCTTCAAAAGTTTTTATTAGAAAAGAATTAGAATTTGTCTTTTTCAGTTCTTCTAATAATTTTGCTTTTCGTCCAGTAATTCCAACTTTATAGTCATTTTCTGCTAACAATTTTGCAAGTCCTTTTCCTATTCCTGATGATGCTCCTATTATAATTACTCTTTTCTTTTTTGGATTAAGTATATTAATAAATTCCAAAAATCATCTATATTTCCTTCGGATATTTTATTGAAAAATGGAAGAATCTAAATACTGGTTGATTGCCATTGAGTAATCGCCAGAAGGTATATCATCAATACTTAGTAATTCATTATAATTAACTTCTGATGGTGAATATATCACTAAATCTTGATTATTATTATGAAAAATGATTTTTGTTATTATTTCACCAAACGGAATAACAATATCGACATTATTTTTTACAAATAAATTTATGTTTTTAATGTCATTTATCCAATTATCAATATTTTAGATTTGTTCTTTTGCAAAAAAATTTTCATCAAGTGGCTTACCTGTTTCGGGGTGTGTAAAATCTAATTCAAGATGTTTGAATTGTTGATAGTCTTTAATAATTAGTTTTAGTATTTTCATTTTTTATAATTTTTATAATGCGATAGCTATTAAATCCCTCAACGAGGGTATAAGGAATGATACAATTATTCAAAGGTTCAATGATACAATTAAATAACTATATACCAATTTATTAAAGAAATACAAATGTGTAAAAACTTTTGTATGGGTACTTAGTTTTATGATGTAGGAAAATCTTCGCCAAAAGCATCTGATAGTGGAGCGGTAAATGTATTTTCATGTTTAGCTTTTTGTGCTTCGTGCAGATTATCTTTTAATCTAATTAGTTTATTTTTAAAAGTCAACATTTGTCGGTCAGTCATTTTTTCAAAAAGATTGTTTCTTGGTGCAACAGGTAGGTTTATTTTTATTCTATTATTCCAATCAAATTTATTAAAAAAACTTTGTTTTGTTGCCATAAATATTAGATTATTTTGGTTTACAGTCAAATATTGAGATAAAATATCCTTTTATTTAAAATAAGCAAATTAGGTTTATAAAGACCTCACAATATTTGACTGTAAACTAATTATTTTTTTGATTAGCGATAACACAATTTGTTTGCTCGAAATGTAATTATAAAATCACGTTTACAAAAGTAGAGAAAATATTCTGGATAGAGAAAATATTTTGAGTTATTTTATAATTTTAATATGCCTTATATCATCAATTATTTGTTTTAATATGCCTTACACCTTAAAATACAATTATTTATTCATACGCCAATGCTTCTCTTACCGAGAGTTTTGTTATATTTCTGTTAGGCGAAAATACTGCAAATCGGATAAAAAGATACATTAAGAATTTAACTGAACCAGTACCAAATTTAGGGGGTAGACAAATGGTGGACATTTTGAAATAAATTAAAAAAATAAATGTTTTTGTTTGTTTGTTCTGTTTTTTGTATTTTTGTATTTTTGTATTTTAATAATAAAACATAGAATTATGAAACAAAAACTCGCACTTGGAAATCAGGAATTTTCTAAAGTTATAAAT